>NZ_WTKS01000025.1:0-36952 GCF_011378625.1 Pseudoalteromonas sp. c7(2019)
TAGGATCTCCGCGTAGCGGCTTAGTTCAACAATTTAATAGTGCGCTCATCGCGTATATTTCTGCCGACGCTACGCTCATTTTTCTGCATGATATAGTTTTAACAAATAACCTAAGGTATTACTATCACTAAGTTTTCTAAGACTTTAAAGAAAAGTTAAATAGAACAATATGCGCGCGTCGCTCATTTTCATGAATATATGCGCAAAAAGCAGTTTGACCAATCAATTTACTACTATATTTAGCCAATCTGAATGACCGCTTCTCGCTCAAACCTGACCATTTTAAATGGCTATACCAGCTCAATAAACATAATTACTAATTGAAATATAATGGCAAACACACCCAGCAATAACAAATAAGTGCCAAATAGCGTGGCTAAATTGGGTGCTTTTAGCACTGTAAAAAAAAGTGCCTAAACTATAAAAAATACCGCCGGCAAGTAGCCAGTAAAGTGCTTTTACATCAACACTTGAATAAAGCGGATATACAATAGCCAGAGCAAACCAGCCCATGAGCAAGTAGGTGGCGAGCGATATTTTTTTATTACCGTTTTTTACAAATACTTTGTACGCAACGCCTGCTAGTGCCACCGCCCAAATAAATGTAAGTGTGGCCCATGACCAAGCACCGGTTAATGAGATTAATAAAAAGGGAGTGTAGGTGCCGGCAATTAATAAGTATATGGCGCAGTGATCGCACTTTTTATAAAAGGCTCTTAAGCGCGGTTGAATACTGGCATGGTACAAAGTGGACGACAAAAACAGTACAAATAGACTGCTGCCATAAATTACAGTACTTACATACGCTTTAGTGCTGGTGGCTTGGCTAAATAAATCCCACATAACAAATGCGGCAAATACAATACCAAGTGCATGGCTGATTACGTTTAATTTCTCTTCTTTACGGGAATAAGGCGCTTCTAACGACATAACTGTTCCTACCACTATTGGAATTAATTTCAGTGTACAACTGTACGCTGAAGGTTTCAATCTTAGCTGTGAGTAATTCTAAATAACTTTATTTGATACGCTACTTTAGCTTTTACTTGATTTTAAAGAGAATTAATTCACTATGTTGGTGTCTAGTGTAATACATATTACGAGCTGAAATAACCATGAAACAAGATCTAAAAGCTGCTTTACTTACCGCCATTGTTTATCCTGGAGCGGGGCATTTCTCTTTAAAAAAACACCTAATAGGCGCTATTTTTGCGGGTGTATTTACTGTTTTTTTAATTTTAACCTTTCAAGATATATTTGCGATTGCACAGTGTACTGCAAATGAAATTGTACACGGAAAAATCCCCATGTCGGTTACGGCCATTTTAAAAGCCGCGCAACAACCTTCTGACGCCTGCGCTAAACTCGCTGAATATAAGTATTTACCTTTAATGATTATAATTTGGGTGCTGAGCATGATGGATGCATACCGTTTGGGCAGAAAAGCGCTACCCACTAAAAAATAAGCCACTTAATCAGAACTCGGTTTGGTTGGCTTATTAATATTTCACCCTGATATTTAGCTATTATTGATGGCGGTAATAATTATTATTACCGCCTTTTCATTTTTATACATATTTTTTGTAACCGAGATTTTTTGCCAGCACCATGTAAATATCGTGTAAATGCCTGTATATACCCAGTAAAATCCTCAAACCTCGTTAAATCGCTCACTTGTTGATATTTAGTTAATTGAAATCCTTCTCCTTGTACCTTTTTATTCATTTAATGTTAATAAATAAATGATACTTTCTGCTCGCCAAATTAACTTTGTTTAGCTATTAAGTATTGGTTTGCTATCAATTTATTACGTCAAGCAATGACGACTGATAATTTCAATTTAAGGAAATACGATGAATAACAGTTCAAATAATCACAAAAGAAAGGATTTTAAAGTGGCGAGCTTATCGTTAGCTTTATTATTAGGATGCTCAACAATGGCCAATGCCGCTGTTGAGAAGTTAACGGTGAGTGGGAATCAAATTCTTGCGGGCGGAGAAAACACAAGCTTTGCAGGACCTAGCCTATTTTGGAGTAACACGGGGTGGGGCGCTGAAAAATTTTATACAGCAGAAACAGTAGCAAAGGCAAAAACTGAATTTAATGCAACATTAATTCGTGCAGCTATTGGTCATGGTACGAGTACTGGTGGTAGTTTGAACTTTGATTGGGAGGGCAATATGAGCCGTCTTGATACTGTTGTAAACGCAGCTATTAGCGAAGATATGTACGTTATTATTGATTTTCATAGCCATGAAGCACATACCGATCAAGCAACTGCAGTTCGCTTTTTTGAAGACGTAGCTACCAAATATGGGCAGTACGACAATGTTATTTATGAAATTTATAACGAGCCTTTACAAATCTCGTGGGTTAACGATATTAAGCCTTACGCAGAAACAGTTATTGATAAAATTAGAGCAATCGACCCTGATAACTTAATTGTGGTTGGTACGCCTACGTGGTCACAAGATGTTGATGTGGCATCACAAAACCCAATTGATCGTGCCAATATTGCTTACACTCTGCATTTTTATGCTGGCACGCATGGTCAATCGTATCGAAATAAAGCACAAACAGCACTCGATAACGGCATTGCACTATTCGCCACAGAGTGGGGAACAGTTAATGCTGATGGCAATGGGGGTGTTAATATCAATGAAACCGATGCATGGATGGCATTTTTTAAAACAAACAATATTAGCCACGCTAACTGGGCTTTAAACGATAAAAACGAAGGTGCATCGTTATTTACTCCAGGCGGTAGTTGGAATTCACTAACATCGTCAGGCTCTAAAGTTAAAGAGATCATTCAAGGTTGGGGTGGTGGTAGTAGCAATGTTGATTTAGATAGCGACGGGGATGGCGTAAGTGACAGCCTTGATCAGTGCAATAATACTCCCGCAGGTACAACGGTTGATAGTATTGGTTGTGCAGTAACTGACAGCGATGCCGATGGTATTAGCGATAATGTTGATCAATGCCCTAATACACCTGCAGGTGAAACTGTTAATAATATAGGTTGTGTTGTTGAAGTAGTTGAACCACAAAGCGATGCGGATAACGATGGAGTGAATGATGATATTGATCAGTGCCCAGATACACCTGCTGGTACAAGTGTTGATACAAATGGATGCAGTGTTGTAAGTTCAACCGATTGTAATGGCATTAATACATACCCTAATTGGGTGAACAAAGATTACTCAGGTGGCCCGTTTACTCACAATAACACCGACGATAAAATGCAATATCAAGGCAATGCATACAGCGCAAATTGGTATACAAATAGCCTTCCAGGAAGTGATGCTTCGTGGACGCTTCTTTATACTTGTAATTAAGCACGTTTTATAAAATATACAAAGAAGGTAAATAATACATTTACCTTCTTTCTAAAAGTATTAGCCTTTATAAACACTTTGGTGTTGAGCAGCAATGTTGTAGCTTGGAGAGTTTATGTTATCTATATAGCGCCAATCGGTTGTGATTTGCTCTTTAGTAATCGTCAGTAACATATATCCACGGTGTGATAAGTCACAATAGTTTAAGTCGTTTATTAGCAATGAAAGCGAGTCAGCCATTTGCTTTGCTTGTGCTGTATTAAGCGCTAAATAATGCTCCATACCCGGGGATGTAACACCTGGTGTTGCAAACTCTACTCCTACGCTTTCGCCTTTTGCATTTTTTAATGTGCCATGCCACGCATTGTGCGTATCACCTGCAACCACAACTAACTTTTTATTTAATGCAGTAACGCTTTTGTATAATGCTTCGCGCTCGCTTGGGTAACCATCCCACGCATCTAAATTGTAAGGCATTAAAGTATTTACGCGTGCGAGTTGCGCGGGTGTTACCGCTTTATTTGCTAACACGGCTTTTTTAATGGCAACAAGCTCTTTTAACACCTGCGGTATTTTAGTGCGATCGGATTGCGAGAATATTTCAGTAGGTAGCCACATTTTAGTCATCAATACTTGCTGGCCTAATATTTGCCACTTTGCATTTGATTTAGTTATTGCACTCGTAAGCCAGTTTAGTTGTGTGTTACCTAGTAACTGCCTTTTTGGATTATTTAAATCACTGGCAAAGCGCGCAACATCCATTTGCTTGGTCTCGGGGTTTTTATAGTCGCTGTAAGCGAGTTGTTTATCGCGTGCTATTACGCGCGTATCTAGCATGTGCAAGCTTATTAAATTACCAAAATCGAAGGTGCGATATATTTGCGGGCTTTGTTCGCCCATAGGCGGTCTAATTGGCAGCCATTCGTAATAGGCTTGAATAGCTGCTGCGCGACGCTTAAAAAAGTCACCTTCATCTGGGGTATGATTTTCAGCACCACTTTTATAGGTATCGTTAGTAACTTCGTGATCATCCCATATTGCGATAAAAGGCGCTGCAGCGTGAAGTGCTTGAAGGCCTTGGTCTGTTCTGTAAATGGCATAGCGCTTACGATAGTCGCTAAGGGTAATAATTTCACCGCTGTTATCGGCTGCTAATTGGCGGCCAATTTTTTCAGCATTTTCGGTAGCGTATCCGCCCATTGGGTATTCGTAAATGTAATCTCCCAAATGCAGGACCACATCTAAATCTTTTTGCTTAGCGGCATCTGTGTAGGCATTAAAGTACCCAGCAGGGTAGTTTGAGCACGACACAACAGCCATTTTTATTTGTTCAATATTATTTATTGGTAGTGTTTTAGCACGGCCTATAGGGCTTTGTGTTTGCAAACCTATAAAACGATAAAAGTACTCTGTGTTTGGAGCAAGTTCTTGTACATCTATTTTTATTGTAAAGTCTCGGCTTTTATCTGTTTGTTCGCGCCCGCCACGAATAATGTTTTTAAATTGAGAGTCACTTGCCAACTCCCAAGCAACAGTAACTTCAAAATTTGATTGAGAAGGAGTTGCACGTGTCCAAATTATTAAAGCATGACTAAGCGGGTCGCCACTCGCTACACCGTGTTTAAATTCAATAGCCGATAGAGGTTTGTTTATTAATGTTTGAGCACAACCTGTAATGGCACTCGATACTGCGACGGTAAATATGCTTGCTGCTGAGGTTTTTAAAAAATTTCGACGTGATGAAAGAGTCATACTGCACTTTTTGAATTATTTATAGTGGTGTGCACTTTAGCGGGTAGATATGACGTTTTTATAAACGCTAAATGTATTTAGTGTGACGGTATTAATACCTTTAAATCCTTTTATTTATTAACTAAAAAGTAGTCAAAAAATTAAATTAAATGGTTAAATTAACGAGAGATGAATTTTTTAAATTAAAGTAATGCGTGTAAAGTTGTTTAATTACAATTGGTTAAGATTTATTTTTATGTTGGCACAACCCTTGAGTATATAACTACGTCTAAACAATACACAAACAAGGAATACCATTATGAAACATTCAATTAAAATCGCTATGGCAAGTTTATTAGTATTAGGTTCTGCGCAAGTACATGCAGTAGAAGTGGACCTAGATGTAACTGATATATTAACTCAAAGTGTAGCAAGCTATGTTAAGCAAACCACAATCGAGCTTGAAAAATCACTAAAGGAAACGCTTTATTTTGATGCTAAAACTGTTTTAGAGGGGTTATTAGATGAGCCCGTTTTAACAGATAGCACAACGCTTAAAAATACTGACACTAGTATAAAAAACGTAAAATAAATTATTTAAAGGATTAAAACGATGAGCAGTGAACTTGGATTATTTGCATTAATGTTAGCACCCGTAGTCAGTATGATTAGCGCTTATTACTCGGTTCAAGTGTTTAAAGCTATGGGAGGTTGGTTTAATCTTTAGCCAATTATATAGCTGGTAATTAATTCGATTCATACAAAGCTGATCGACTTAGCAAAAGCGCACGTAAATAAAGGCAGAGTGTTTGAAATAAGTAGACTTTATGAAACGTGCGATTTTTCCATTACCCATTTTTATGTTACCTGAAGGTTATACGCGATTACGCATATTTGAGCCTCGCTACTTAAATATGGTTAAAACCGCATTAAAAAATAATACAGGGTTTGTGCTTTGTACGTTTGAGCATGACACGCCTTTTAATATAAGCGCGCAAGGTTGCCTTGTTGATATTATTGATTTTGACCAAGACGATAACGATGTATTATTAATTGATGTATTTGCATCGCAAAATGTGCAAATTAATGATGTTTATCAAGACGAAGACGAATTACGTCACGGCTTAGTATCGCCTTGTAATACGCCGTATTGGTACAAAGATTCTAACAATCAAATTGGTGAACATTACCTATTACACGATGCGCTTAAAAACGTGTTTCAAGGTAATCCGGAACTTAATTTGTTGTACAAGAAAACTCATTTTGACAAGCTTCCATGGATTGCAGCACGTTGGCTTGAACTCCTACCTGTTTCTATTGAGAAAAAACAGCAACTTGCGTTTGAAACGAATTTTGATAACTTACTGAATTTCCTCCATACTGTGATTAATAACGAATTTGCCTAAATTTTATGATCCTAAATTAATTATTGCCCGTATTACTTAATACAAAAGCAATAACGGGATAAATTATTATGGTAAGTCAACAACAGTCACCACGTTGTGAACCTAATACAGGTAAGTACACTGCCATGCCAGAAACGCCGAGTAAAGAGCTCATGCAAGCGCTTATAGATGTTGCGCAATCACGCGACAAAAAAGCGTTTTCATATTTATTTGAATACTTTGCGCCAAAAATTAAACGCTTTGGAATTAAGCAGTTTGGTGTTGAAGCCCAAGCCATGGAGCTTGTGCAAGAAACATTAACGTCTGTTTGGCGTAAAGCACATTTGTATCATAGTGAAAAAGGCGCTGCGACTACGTGGGTTTATACCGTTATGCGTAACGCTTCGTTCGATATGCTTCGTAAAATGAAAAGTAATAAAGAAGAAAATATAAGCGAAGATATTTGGCCGTTACTAAACGACTCACAAGATACGCATCACGAATACAGTGATCATTTAGAAGATAAGCAAATTAAGCGTTATTTAGACAAATTACCAATTGCTCAACGCGAAGTGGTAAGAGGCGTTTATTTTCAAGATATGTCGCAAGAGCAACTTGCACATCAACTTAATATTCCAGTAGGCACGGTAAAATCACGGTTACGTTTGGCCTTGCAAAAATTACGTAACGAAATGGGAGATCAGCATGATTAAACATCACCCGAGTGAAACTTTACTGACACAGTATTGCGATGCATCACTTGCTACATCATTGAGTTTAGCCGTTTCTATTCACGTAGACATGTGCCCTGTGTGCCAAGCTAAAGTAGCTAAAATTGAAGCAAGTAATGCAAATGCATTATTTAGTGAAGAGCCTGCTCAATTTGAGAAACCTCAAACTGAGAAATCTGATTTACTTGAAGAATTTGAACTAAATGTTCTCGATATGATCATGTCTGATGATTCTATTGATGAAGTTTACGAAGTAGAGCCTGTATCTATTAAAGTGAATGAGCATAACTATCAGCTTCCACGTGCTTTAACACGTATTTCTCATAGCAAATTTACACAAGTTGGTAAACTGGCACGATCTCGCGTTTCGCTTGATGATGGTGCGCTGCGTTCTAGCTTGCTACATATTGATGCCGGTGGCGAAATTCCTGAGCATACACATACCGGATTTGAAGTTACTTTACTACTAGATGGTGAGTTTAGTGATGAAGATGGTAATTACGTACCAGGCGACTTTATTTGGCAAGATGGTAGTCATCAACATACACCTTTAACGAAAGATGGATGTTTATGCTTTACAGTTGTCAGTAGTGCGCTACATTTTAATAAGGGCTTCAGCAAGTTACTAAATCCAATAGGTAATTTGATTTACTAAGAGAATATATGCATACAGATATAATAAAAATAGGTATAAGCGCCTGCTTAGCAGGCGAAAAAGTTAGATTTGACACAGGACATAAAAAGTCAAATTTTTGTATGGATGAGCTAGGTAAACACGTTGAATACACACGGTTTTGTCCGGAAGTAGCTGTTGGTTTACCGATACCTCGTCCAACTATTCGCCAGGTTAAAGTGGGCGATACTATTAAAGTATGCCGCCCAGATGGCACCGGCGAAGTAGGCCAACAACTTACTGAATATGGTAAAAAAGTTGCAACTGAACAAGCTAAAGAATTAAGCGGATTTGTATTTTGTGCAAAAAGCCCAAGTTGCGGCATGGAGCGCATTAAAATATACAATGAAGCAGGAACAGGTAATACCTCAGAAGGCGTTGGTTTTTTTGCTGAGCAAATAATGAAGCACAACCCATTATTGCCATGTGAAGAAAACGGACGTTTAAACGACATGCATTTACGTGAAAACTTTGTAATGAGAATTTACGTATTTAAAAACTGGCAAAAATTAGTACAAGAGCCGCTTACGGTTCATAAGCTTACTCAATTTCACTCTCAGTATAAGTACTTGTTGATGGCTCATAACTATCAAGCTTATCGTGATTTGGGTAACCTGCTGGGGACTTATGTAGGTGACGATATAAATGCAGTTGCTGATGAATATATCCTAGGTTTGATGACGGGTCTTAAAAAGCCAGCTTCTCGCAGAAATAATTGCAACACCCTAATGCATTTACAAGGCTACTTTAAAAATGATTTATCGAAGGTTGAAAAACAAGAACTTCGTGATGCGATAGATGAATACCGCGAAGGATTGGTGCCATTGTATGTACCACTTACCTTGTTAAAACATCATTTGAAGGTTCACCCAAATGAGTACCTTGAAAAACAAGTGTTTTTTAACCCTTACCCTCACGATTTAAAACTACGATTTGGTATTTAATGGATACATTATTTTGGTTTAGGCGCGATTTGCGCCTTTTTTCTAACGAAGCGTTAATTCAAGCGCTAAATAATGGCGCTAAACACGCCATTTTTTTTGTGTCTGGAAAACAGTGGCAACAACACCAAACTGCGCCCATTCAGATTGACTTACTCAAGCGCCGAGTTACTTATCTTCAATCTCAGCTTGCTGATTACGGCATTACTTTACATGTTATTGAAGCGCCTAGCTTTTCTGATTGTACGCGTGAGCTTATTGATTTTTGTAAATCAAACGATGTAAAACACGTAATTGCTAATACAGAATATGAGCTTAATGAAGTAAACCGCGATAAAGCAATTTTGCATAAATGCGATGAGCTTTCTATTACTTTTACTTTGTACGAAGGTGATTTAATTGCACCTGTCGGAACGGTTAAAAACCAAAGTAATGAAATGTATAAAGTGTTTACTCCATTTAAGCGAGCATGGTTAAAGCAGTATCAAGATACACACTTTAGTTTGCCTCAATGGCCTTTAACTTCTGATTCAATAAAATTTGATGAAAGCGACTTACTAAAAAGTGATGGATGCTCAGATAAGTGGCCGGTTGACGACGAAACACTTTCTACTGTGGTCGATAACTTTATATGTGACAAACTTACAAGCTACGATGATCAGCGTGATATACCCAGCGTAAAAGGCACATCAGGTTTAAGCCCGTATTTAGCACTTGGTATTGTAAGCACAAAACAGCTGCTTATTAATATTCAGCAGCGTTATCCTGATATTTTAACTACGTCAAAAAGTAAAACGTTTACGTGGATTAACGAGCTTGTTTGGCGCGAATTTTACAGGCATTTAATTGCTGAATTTCCGAAGCTTTCGCGCGGTGATAACTTTAACGAAAAGTATAACGCCGTAGTGTGGCGTAAAAGCGAAAATGAATTTACAGCATGGTGTGAAGGGCGTACAGGTTACCCGTTAGTAGATGCTGCAATGCTACAACTAAAGCAAACCGGTTGGATGCACAATCGTTTACGTATGGTTGTTGCGAGCTTTTTAACTAAGCATTTATTAATAGACTGGCGCGAAGGTGAGCGCTTTTTTATGCAGCACCTAATTGATGGCGATTTAGCCTCAAATAATGGTGGCTGGCAGTGGGCTGCAAGTACCGGGTGTGATGCTCAGCCTTACTTTAGAGTTTTTAACCCTATCAGACAAAGCGAGCGCTTTGATCCAACTGGCAAGTTTATCCGTAAGTATTTGCCAGAGCTTGAAAACGTGCCAGATAAACACATTCATTTTCCACACACTTATTTAGCCGCAATAGGTAAAGATAAGGAATGTTACTGGCCAGCAATAGTTGATCATAAAGCGGCACGAGAACGTGCACTTGCTGCATTTAAGGTGTGATATGGATAACCAGTTACCAGTAGATAAATTTGTTGAAATATACCAACAGCTTGATAGCACTAATCTTGATTTATTGAGTGATATTTACTGTGACAACATACAGTTTATAGACCCAATGCATGAAATTAATGGCATTGTAGAATTGCGCAGGTACTTTGCTAACTTATATAGCAATGTTAAGCATTGTCAGTTTGATATTAGCGATTCGTTTAATAGCGGCAACAATGCTTTTATTTATTGGACTATGCACTATGCACATCCAAAGCTTTCATCAGGTAAAACTATTTCGGTAGAAGGTCATAGCAAGCTTATTTTTGAAAATGGCAAAATTATCAAGCACAGAGACTACTTTAATGTGGGCGAGTTGCTGTACAAACATATTCCTTTACTTGGTAGTGTTATAAAGCTAATTGATAAAAGGGCAGGTTAATTATGATCACACTTATAACGGGTGCTACTTCTGGTATTGGTGAGCAGTTAGCAATTAAATATGCGCAGTTGGGAGACACTGTTATCGCTTGTGGCCGTAATAGTGAAAAGCTCGCTGAGCTTGCTAAATACGACAATATTCAAGCATGTAAATTTGATGCAACTAATCTACAAGACATTAAAGAGTCTACTATTGGCTTTCCTCATTTTGACCGTGTTATTTTAAACGCGGGTAACTGTGAATATATAGATGACGCACGAAACTTTGATAGTGCATTGTTTGAGCGTGTAATAAACGTAAATTTACTCTCTATGGGGTATTGCCTTGAGGCGCTACTTCCTAAAATAAATTCAGGTGGTCAGCTTGTTTTGGTCAGCTCAAGTGTTACCTATCTTGCGCTACCTCGTTCAGAAGCTTATGGTGCATCAAAAGCGGGTGTAAGTTACTTAGCAAAAAGCTTAGCTGTTGATTTAGATGATGTTGATGTGACTTTAGTTCACCCTGGCTTTGTGAAAACTCCGCTTACTAATAAAAATGATTTCCCGATGCCTATGGCCGTTACCGCTGAAAAAGCCGCAGACTATATGATTAAGGGAATACATAAGCGCCGAAAAGATGTTCACTTTCCGTACCGTTTTACGCTTATATTAAAAGCATTACGTATTTTACCACTCCCAATTTGGCTTAAAATCGCAAAAGGATTAGCCCGTTGAAAAAAATAGCAATAATAGGAACTGGTGTATCTGGTTTAACATGTGGGCATTTGCTTCATAAACATTACGATGTAACCGTATTTGAAAAAAATGATTATATAGGTGGCCACACTGCAACGGTTGATGTTGATGTATGCGGCATAAAATACGCAATAGATACTGGCTTTATTGTATTTAATGACAGAACTTACCCATACTTTGAAAAGTTACTATCGCGTATTGGTGTAGATAAACAAACAACGCAAATGAGCTTTAGTGTTCATAACGAAGCCACTGGCTTTGAATACAATGGCCATACGTTTACAAGCCTGTTTGCACAGCGTCGTAATATTTTTAGACCTAAGTTTTGGCGATTATTGTACGACATTGTTAGGTTTAACAAACTGTGTAAAGCACTACATGAAAAAGATGATTACCAATCTGATCAATCATTAGGGCAACTGCTTAGTGACAATCACTTTAATGACTTTTTTAAATACCATTATATCCTTCCGATGGGCGCAGCTATTTGGTCTACCAGCATTAAAGAAATGGAAAATGTAGGCGTTGAATTTTTTGTTAAGTTCTTCTTTAATCATGGCCTTTTAGATGTAACAAACAGACCACAGTGGTATGTAGTACCAGGTGGCTCTCGTCAGTATATTAAGCCACTGATCAGAGGTTTTGCTGATAAAATTAAACTTAATACAGATATTAAATCTGTTACGCGTCAAAATGATGAAGTAACAATAGAGTTTGCCAATGGTGAGCAAAGTAAGTTTGATAAAGTAATATTTGCTTGTCATTCAGATCAGGCGCTTGCACTACTTGGTGATGCGACTGAGCAAGAAAAGTCAGTATTGGGTGCAATAGCTTACACTGAAAACTCAGTTGTGCTGCACACCGATACAAACCTTTTACCAGATAGAAAAGCGGCATGGGCAAGTTGGAACTACCTACTTAATAACAACACTGATAAAGCAGCTGTTGTTACCTACCAAATGAATATTTTGCAAGGTATACAATCGGATACACAGTTTTGTGTAACGCTTAATCATCTTGAAGGAATAAGCCAAAGTAAAATTTTGCGCGAGTTTACTTATCATCACCCTGTATTTAACCAAGAGTCAATTGCTGCTCAAAAACTTAAACACAGTATTGATGGACAAAACAATAGTTATTTTTGTGGTGCTTATTGGTACAATGGTTTCCATGAAGATGGCGTACACAGTGGTGTAGATGTAGCCAAGCAACTTGGGGTCGAATTTGACTAGTGCAGTGTATTTAGGCGATGTAAAACATCGCCGTTTTGCTGTTAAAGAACATCGTTTCAGTTACCCTTTGTATATGATGTGGGTAGATTTAAATAATCCTCAACAGCTAAATGGTGTGCATAAACACCTAGGTACGTCAGGCTTAAAGGCGTTAAAATTTAATGAAGCTGATTATCTTAAAGACACTTCACAACTTGCTAAACGACCTCTTATTGAGCGTGCGCATGATCAACTTGCCAATTTAGGTATTACTGAAACCTTTTCTCATATTTACATGCTAGGGCAGTTTCGTTGTTTTGGTGTGTATTTTAGCCCTGTTAATTTTTACTTTTTTGGCCACAACGACACCCGTTTTAAGTACATGATAGCTGAAGTGAGTAATACACCATGGAACGAACGTCATTATTATTTAGTCCCTTTAGAAAAAAAAGTGAACTTTAAGAAGGTTTTTTCCGTATCACCTTTTATGAATCTAGATATGAACTATCATTGGCATGTTAAACAATCGCCTGATAAAACATTGATACACATTGAAAATAAGCGAAATGAAGAGTTATTATTTGATGCAACACTTCGCTTGAAACGTAAAGAACTCACTAACGAAGAGATTAATAAGTTGTTTAAACGTTTTCCGGCCATGACATGGTCTATTTTCAAAGGTATTTATTATCAAGCATTAAAGTTGTTTATAAAGCGAGTGCCTTTTTTAGGTCACTCAGGTAAGCCATAAAGCACATAGGTAGTCAGGACAATTAATAGGTATTTTAATGGATAAAGTGTCGAGCTTAAATTGCGAACAAAGCACTAGTTGGTTAACTAATATATATAAAAAATTAGTGACTAAAGCCTTTTCGTCAATTGAAACAGGTCAAGTTGTTTTAATTGAAGGAAATGAGCGCACAGTTTTTGGTGATGTATCGTCTGCGTTAAAAGCAACAGTAACAGTTAATGATAAAGCTATGTATAAAGCGTTTGCGTTATCTGGAAGCGTTGGCGCTGGCGAAGCGTATATTTTGGGGCATTGGTCTTGTGACAACTTAACTTCATTTATTGAGATATTTGCTATAAACGAAAAGCAACTCGATGAGTTTGAAAAAAAATTCGCATTTTTTAGTAATATCGCACACCGATTTAATCACATAAAAAACAAAAATTCAGAATCGGGTTCTAAGAAAAATATTGTTGCTCATTACGACTTAGGTAATGATTTGTACGAATCATTTTTAAGTAAAGAAATGCTTTACTCAAGTGCTGTATATCCTACAAAAGAAGCGACACTTGAAGAGGCTCAACAATACAAGCTTAAACGCATTTGTGAGCAAGTTGAGCTTCAAAAAAATGATTCAGTAATTGAAATTGGTACAGGGTGGGGGGCATTTGCTATATATGCAGCCACACATTACGGTTGCCATGTAACAACAACAACCATATCTGATGAGCAACATGATTATGTAGCTAACAAGATTGTTGAACTTGGTCTTGAAAGTAAAATAACATTACTTAAGCTCGACTACAGACTACTAAAAGGTAAATACGACAAGCTTGTTTCTATTGAAATGATAGAAGCAGTGGGTCATGATTATTTGCCGAGCTTTTTCACTCAGTGTGGTGAGCTCCTAAAAGACGATGGCGCCATGCTTATTCAAGCAATTACTATTGGCGATCAGCGTTATAAGCACTACTTAAAAAACTCTGACTTTATTCAGCAGTATATTTTTCCGGGCGGATGTTTGCCATCGCTTAACGAAATGAGTGAGCAGATTAAAAATAATACCGATATGGTTATTCATACTGTTAATGATATTGGTGCTCACTACGCAAGAACATTAGCAGATTGGCGAACTCGTTTTATAAAAAGCTGGCCTGATTTAGACCGCTCTAAATTTGATGAACGCTTTTATCGTTTATGGTTATTTTATTTTGCTTATTGTGAAGGTGCGTTTAGAGCCAGAGCAACAAGTACGGTACATTTAATGGCGCGTAAACCTCGTTTTACTAGTGATAACGATGATATTGCGCTCGGTTACTAATTTTGTTTTATTTCAAGCAGTGTGGTTTTTATCATTGCTGCTTGAAGCCAATTCGCTACTTTTTAGTGGCTTGATTATTGTTTTAATGTTTTGTTTGTCAAAGCAGAAAAAACAAGACTCCTTACTATTAATTAAAGCCCTACCTTTAGCACTATTGTTAGAATTTATAGCGGTAAAGTTAGGCTTGTTAGAATTTAAAGTTTATCCCTTCCCTCTATGGCTCGTGTTTTTATGGGCTGCATTACTACTTTCTTTAAATACCTCAATGGTTTTTTTGAGTAAATTAAAGCTTTGGCAGGCCTTTTTGGTATGTATGGCATTTGCGCCAGCAAGTTATTGGGCTGGAGCGCGATTTGAAGTAATAAGTTTAGGTTTACCTTTATGGCAATTCTGGCTCGTTTACGGGGCGCTTTGGTCTACAGTGTTTACTGTTATTCTTTTCATAAACCAAAAAATCAAGTTATTCATCAATCGCTGATCTTCCACAATTTCTATTTCGTAACATTACCCATTGACTCAAAGGGAGCTTATTTTGAAATTTTTACTAAAGGCAGTTACTTTTTATTTGCTTACCACTTCAATTGTTTTAGCTAACACACAATTTAATAAAGTAGGCGAAGCACGAATGGAGTATTTATTTTGGGATGTATATGACGCTGTGCTATTTACCCCTTCAGGTAATTACAGCGCAGGAACACATCCTGTTAAGTTTAAGCTTACCTATTTACGTGACTTTGACGCTAAAGAAATAGTAAAAGCAACAAATGAGCAGTGGGAACATCTTGGAAAAACAGGGCTGGCAGATAAATACGACAGTAAATTGTTGTCTATTTGGCCTGATATAAAAAAGGGTGACTCACTAACATTAGTGACAAATGAGCAAGGTATGAGCACTTTTTATCATAATGATGAAAAAATGGGTGAAATTGATGAACCTCAATTTTCGAGTGATTTTTTAGCTATTTGGCTTGATGAAAAAACCTCTGAGCCAAAATTACGAAAGCAATTATTAGGGAATTAATATGAACATATTAAACACGTTAAAAGCAGCTGTTATGAGCCTCTCGGCTCTACTTTTAATTAGCTGTTCGGCACCAAATGTTGAACATTATAAAAATACATCGCCAAATTTCGACTTTAAAACGTTTTTTAGCGGAAATTTGAAAGCCTATGGTGTTGTACAAGACTTTAAAGGCGAATTGACCCGAAAGCTTGTCGTAGATATGAATGCGACTTGGGACGGTAACCAGGGCGTTATTGAAGAAGACTTTGTTTATGATGATGGCGAAACCCAAAAGCGAATCTGGAAAATAACGTTAAATGAAGACAATAGTTTAACGGGGACAGCAGCTGATGTTATAGGTACAGCAAAAGGCAAAAGTGACGGCAGCGTATTTCATTGGAATTATGATGTAGAGCTTCCATACGATGGCAGTACTTTAGAAGTGAATTTTGACGATTGGATGTACCTGGTTACACAATCGCGCTTGATAAACCGCACATCTATTGTTAAGTTTGGAGTCGAGGTCGGGGAAGTGACCTTAGTTATCGAAAAAATATAGCTTATTTACCCAGTTGCTTAACTTGCGCCAAAATTGTACTCAAATTAAGTCTTTGTTAACCCAACACGCTGTATTCTACCGAGAATTATTTAAATTTTACTCATTTTTTAAGAATTTAAGCAAAAAATGCAATTTGCTGTTGCTAACTCTTTAAAAATGCATAAAGATAGGTTTTGCGAAGGCAAAATAATAACGAATAGGAATCTAACAATGAATAAAGCTCAATTAGTTGAAAAAATTGCTACTGATGCAGAAATCTCTAAAGCCGCTGCTACTCGTGCTCTTGACGCGTTTACAGGTGCTGTAACTTCTTCTTTAAAAGAAGGTGATTCAGTAGCATTAGTTGGTTTTGGTACTTTCTCAGTAAAAGAACGTGCAGCTCGCACTGGCCGTAACCCACAAACGGGTGCTGAGATCCAAATCGCAGCGGCAACTATCCCAAGCTTTAAAGCAGGTAAAGGTCTTAAAGACCAAGTAAACCCTTAATAGGTTTAACGAATTAAAATAAAAAAAGAGCTATTTAGCTCTTTTTTTTTATGTTTAATAAAGACATCAATTGATGCCTTTATATTATAAATTTATGCTTTTAAGGCTTTATCGCCTCGGCCAATGCCAACAGCACCAGAACGTACAACTTCAATAATATCGGTTTCATGGCGAAGTGTGTCTAAAAACGATTCTATTTTGTCTGTACTGCTCACTAGTTGCAGGCTATAGCTTTGTCGGCCCATATCTAAAATAACACCCTGAAACACATCAACTACGCGGGTAACCGCTGCACGAGTCGTCTCGTCTTGAGCAAATACCTTAACAAGCAATAACTCTCGCTCAATGTGACTCATTTCTGTTAAATCGATAATTTTAAGCACGTCGACTAATTTGTTAACTTGTTTTGTGATCTGCTCAACCACTCTGTCATCACCCATGGTGGTAATGGTAATACGTGATAACGACTGATCATCAGTTGTGCCAACAGTTAGGCTGTCAATGTTGTATGCACGTTGTGAAAAAAGCCCAACAATACGCGACAGTGCACCTGGTTCGTTTTCTAATAGAATAGATAAAATACGACGCATTATGCTTTTACTCCTTTACGTAACCACATCTCATCAATGCCACCTAACTTGATTTGCATTGGGTATACATGTTCTTTCTCGTCTACAAGAATATCTAAAAAGACTAAACGATCGTTTATGCTCATAGCTTTATCGATTGCAGGTTGTAACTCATCAAGTGTGTTTACTTTAATACCCACATGCCCGTAGCTTTCAACCAACTTAACAAAATCAGGCAGTGAGTCCATGTAAGATGATGAATGACGACCGCCGTAAACCATATCTTGCCATTGGCGTACCATACCTAAAGAGCGGTTATTGAGTGATACAACTTTTACAGCTAGGTTGTACTGCAAGCAGGTAGATAGCTCTTGAATATTCATTTGAATAGAGCCATCACCTGTAATACACACTGACTCTTTATCAGGAAAGGCTAATTTTACGCCCATAGCAGCAGGTAAACCAAAGCCCATAGTGCCTAGGCCGCCTGAATTTATCCACTGACGAGGATGCTTAAATGGGTAATATTGCGCTGCAAACATTTGGTGCTGACCAACGTCAGAACTTACGTAAGCATCGCCATTAGTGGCTTTATAAACAGCTTCAATTACGGCTTGTGGCTTAATTTTGTCGCCATCTGTGTTGTAGCTTAAACATTTTTGTTCACGCCAGCTGATAATTTGGCGCCACCAATCTTCTTGCGCGCTGCGATCTATTTTAATTGGGCTTTTATCAATACCCGTTTGTAGTTGTTCTAGTACTGTTGCTAAGCAACCTACAACCGGTATATGCGCTTTGATTGTTTTTGAAATTGAAGTTGGATCTACATCTACATGTACAATTGTGGCATTTGGACAAAACTTTTTAACGTTATTAGTTACCCTGTCATCAAAACGAGCACCAAGCGCTAAAATCACATCGGCGTTTGCCATTGCTTTGTTGGCCTCAAGCGTACCGTGCATGCCTAGCATACCTACAAAGTTTGGATGTACACCTGATATGCCGCCAAGCCCCATTAGTGTATTGGTAATGGGTGCATTTAACGATTCAACTAAATGCGTTAATTGCTCTGACGTATTTGAAATAACAATACCACCGCCAGAGTAGATAACCAGTTTTTTGGCCTCTAGAATAGTTGTTACCGCTTTACGAATTTGTTTTGAATGCCCTTTAGTATTAGGGCTGTATGTTCTTAGCTCTGTTGTTTTAGGAAATTCGTATTCAAACTTTATAGCAGGGTTAAGCATATCTTTAGGAAGCTCAACTACAACGGGCCCAGGACGACCTGTACTGGCTATATAAAAGGCTTTAGCTAAGATTGTTGGGATTTCTTTAGCACTTCTACAGTTAAAGCTGTGTTTAACTATAGGGCGAGAACAGCCAACAATATCAGTTTCTTGGAATGCATCGTCACCAATTAAACTTGTAGGCACTTGGCCTGATAATACAACCATAGGAATTGAATCCATGTAGGCCGTTGCAATACCCGTTATACAGTTTGTAGCGCCAGGGCCTGAGGTTGCAAGTACAACACCAACGTCTCCAGTAGCACGAGCATAACCATCAGCCATATGTGTGGCAGCTTGTTCATGACGTACTAATATATGCTCAATATCATCTTGCTGAAAAAGTGCATCATATAAGTCTAAAACCGAACCACCGGGGTAGCCAAATATGTATTTTACCTTTAACTCTTTTAATGCCTGAACTACTAGTTCAGAGCCATTATATTCTTGTTTGCTCATCCTCATTCCTCTGTGCGCTTTTTTTATGCATAAAAAAACCCCCGCGTAGTGCGAGGGTTTTTAAAAAGCAGTATCACCTTTTAATACATCCCCGCTGGGCTTATAACTAAGACCAGTACGAGTACGACTAAAAGGTTAATTTGTGTGTTCATAGTTTTTACTCTACTTAGCAAAACACTGCTTTTAAATTAAAAATTCTGTATAGGTTTATTTTTAAGGGTTTTGAACCCTTATGTCAACCTTGAAAGTGGTTTTTTGCATTTTAAATTCGTTTTGTAGTTTTTTTTAATTTAAATCTGCAGAAATGCTGTATTTAACTGAGTTAACTAGCAGAAATTATGCGTTTTAGGTTGTGTGTTTGATTTTAGTTATAAAAGAGTGTGAAAGACCATTAACTTTTATTGCACATGTTAACTATATGTTTTTATCGCATGTTTAAATTTCTATTATTAGGTATGATTACTACATAATTATGTTTGAGGAAAATACAGTGAAAAAAGTGACGTTAATTGCGCTTTTAACTACGCTATTAAGCCCTATAGTAGCGGCTAATAATTTAAGCCCGCATGATGTTGGTATAACTAACGAAGAACGTATTTTATATTGGCTTAAAAAAAGAGACCAAATATCCTCTAGTGAGTTAGATAGTTCATTTAAGTCATATATGAGTAACAAAGACGTTGCCAATCACTCAATTAAAAATGGCTTTAGGCAATTTAAATCCTCCTCTACGGATTTTTCAAACACAAATAAACAACAAGCCGCTTTTTCAACGTCGTTAGTGCCTGATCAAAGCGTTAATGATGTAAAAGTGTTAGCTATCTTAATTGATTTTCCTGACCTCAAACATGACGATAATCGACTTGTAGAGCAGGACACAGATATGTTTTACGCTGATTATTCAACTGAACACTATCAGCAAATGCTTTTTAATACTGAAGGTTATGCGGGCCCTGATGGACAAAGCATATCAACGGCTGCTGATTATTATAAAGCAGCGTCTGGTAATAGCTTAAACTTTAACGGGCAGGTATATGGCTGGGTAACCGCTGATAACAATGCAAAAATATATGGTGAACGCCAAGGCAGTACACGTGATAAAAATGCGCCCGCTTTAGTCAAAGAGGCTGTGGAGAAGGCGGTTGCAAAGTTTAATATTAATTTAACGGACTATGATTTAACTGATTTAGATGATGTAGATGGCGATGGAATTATTAACGAACCCAATGGCATTATTGACCATGTAATGATTTTTCATTCAAGTATTGGCGAGGAAGCAGGTGGCGGTTACCTAAGCACTGATGCTATTTGGTCGCACCGCTACTATGTATTTGATGAAAATAGCGGGCCGAGCGAGATTGCAGGCAGCAGTATTAAGCTCTCTGGTTACACAATTAATCCAATTGATGCTGGGATTGGCGTGGTGGTGCATGAGTTTGGGCATGACTTGGGATTATTAGATGAATACGACTTACAATCTAACACGGTAGGTGAGCCTGTCGCGTCTTGGTCAGTTATGTCGACAGGAAGTTGGGCAGGTTCTCCACGAGGCTCTGAGCCTGTTATGTTTAGCCCTTATGCGCTTGAATATTTACAAAATCGATACCAGGGTAATTGGGTTAATCAGCTCACGCTTGATATGGATGAGATAGATGCTAACGCACAGCAAACATTAATTAATACTGCGAGTACTTCACAGCAGCAAAGCCAAATAAAAATAACACTGCCATCTCGACTCGAAAAATTTAAAACGCCAGTAGAAGGCGATTTTCAATACTATTCAAATACGGGCGACAATGTTAGTAAAAGCTTAGTTAATACAGTAACGCTACCAAACACGACTGAGGCACTTACTTTAAGCTTTATTGCTTATTACAGTATTGAGCGCGACTATGATTTAGTACAGGTAAAAGTAAATGGGGAGCCTATTGCTAGTAATTATACGCAAGCAATAAACCCATACTATGGTGACATTGGTCCGTATATATCAGGTGATTCATTTTTTAATAGTGATGCTAAGCAACCTAACGGCTATTTAACCCATAAGTTTGATTTATCAGCTTATGCTGGGCAAATGATTGATCTAAAAATTGAATACATAACAGATGCGAACACACATTATTATGGTTTTGTTGTGGATGATATGCGTATTGAGCAAAGTGATACCTTAATTTGGCAAAATAATGCACAAGATCAAATTAACACTGAGTTTAATGGCTTTGAAAAAATAGGTAGTTACACATATGCATCGCCATCACATTACTATTTACAATTGCGTTCATACACTGGCGTTGACAGTAGTTTGCAAGCAGAGCAGTACTCACCGGGGTTATTATTGTGGTACAGCAATGAATCTCAAGCAGATAATAACACTACCGAGCATCCAGGTAGTGGTTTTGCATTAGTGGTAGATGCTGATCAGCGCTCGATAAATAAAGGCAGTACGCAAACTCCGGCTGCTTCAGCAATTCAAATTCGTGATGCTGCTTTTAGTTTATATCCACAGCGAGCTGGGTTAGGTGATGATGATTTATCAGCTATTACAGAGTTTACTGATAAAACCGACTATAGCTTTTCAGCGCAACAGCCATCGGGCGTTGTGCTTCCACAGGTTGGCTTTGGGTTTAATATTATAAGCCAGTCAGTAGACAGTGAAGACATAGAAGTAGAGCTTAATTACAATGTTACTAAGGGAATTAATTTTACTAAAACAGGTTTAATCGTTAATTTTAATGTTGAAGGTTTTGCACTCACGCCTGCGGATAAATTTACGTGGAATTTTGACGATGGTAGCTCAAGCACAGAGTTAACGCCTACTCATGAATACCAAGACTATGGCACCTATAGCGTTGAGTTTATGGCAAGTAATGATACTTCACAGCAAGTAGCTGTAGCTCAAGTTACATTAGTTGAGCCATTATCTGTAAATGAAATTGAATATGAAATAAACCAAGGAATATTAACAGCTCAAGCTTCGTTTACAGGTGGAGTCGCACCGTATACTTATAATTGGCAGCTAGGGGATGGAAGTACTTTAACGACGCAATCGCTCACTTATAATTATTTATACTCTGGTGATTACCAAGTAACGCTTACAGTGACAGATAACGAAGGCACGGAGCAAACTAAAGCGGTTGATGTAACTGCAACTGTTCCGCTTAGCATAGACGCAAACGTTACAGTAAATGATTTAAGCGCTCAATTTAATGCGCAAGTAACCGGCGGCTTTAATAGTTATACTTACAGTTGGGATTTTGGTGATGGCAGTGCGGTATCAAACTTACAAAACCCAAGGCATACTTATCAAACTGACGGGACATTTAATGTAACGTTGAATGTTACTGATACTCAAACCAATGATACTTTTACTAAAGAGTTATCTCTTACAGTGCAAAAGCAACAAAGTAGTTCGGGTTCAAGTGGCGGATCATTGGCAGGTTTATTAGGATTACTACTGTTAAGTTTATTTAGGTTTAATACTAACCTGCATAAATACACCAGGTTGGTATAAGCTTAATTAACAAATAAAAAAAGCCCGCTAAATTAGCGGGCTATTTAAATTAATAACAAATATTAATTATAAACGGTCAATTACTGATTGAGTGAAATCAGTTGTACCGTGGCTGCCGCCTAAATCGCGAGTTGTACGGTCGCCTGATTTAATTACATCAGCAACAGCACTACGAATACGCTCTGCTGTATCGCCCATATCTAAATGCTCAAGCATTTGGATAGACGCTAAAATTACAGATGTTGGGTTAGCTAGGTTTTTGCCAGCAATATCTGGTGCACTACCGTGTACAGCTTCAAAAATTGCAGCGTCTTCACCAATGTTAGCACCTGGAGCCATACCTAAACCGCCAACTAAACCAGCACAAAGGTCAGATAAAATATCACCAAATAAGTTAGTCGTAACAATTACGTCAAACTCTTCAGGTGTCATTACCAGTTTCATACACGTTGCATCAACAATCATTTCATTTGATTCAATTTGTGGGTAACGCTCAGCTACTTCACGTGCTACTTTTAAAAACAAACCAGATGTTGATTTTAAAATGTTAGCTTTATGAACAGCAGTTACTTTTTTACGACCTTCACGTACCGCTAGCTCATATGCAAAAGTTACGATTTTTTCTGCGCCTTCACGCGTAATTATCGATTTTGCTTCTGCTTCATTACCGTCTTCACTTACTATTTGGCCTGCACCTGAGTACATACCTTGCGTATTTTCACGAATAGTAATGATATCAATATCGTCGTAACGTGCTTTAGTGCCAACAAATGATTTAACAGGGCGTACGTTAGCGTATAAACCAAATTGCTTACGAAGTGTAACGTTAATAGACGTAAAACCTTCACCTACAGGCGTTGTTAATGGGCCTTTAAGAGTGATTTTGTTTCTAGCTATTGTATCAACCGTGTCTTGTGGAAGTAACTCACCTGTTTTTTCAAGTGCAGCTAGGCCAGCATCAACAAATTCATAATCAAAGTCGCAACCTGCGGCTTTTAATATTTCAAGTGCTGAGTCGATAATGCTCGGACCGATGCCGTCGCCTTTGATCACTGTGATGGTTTGTTTGGCCATTGACTTTTCCTTTAAAGAGTTTGATTTGCACATAAATTATTACCCTGAGAGGATAATCGCTTGTTAGATCATTTATGTGAACGTGCTTGAAAATTTAAGGGCGCATTTATATCAACTTATCACCCATTTTGCTAGTTTATACAAGAAATACTGGGTATACACCAAAGTTATAATGGGTATAAAGACGTTAAATAGGTTTCCATAAATTAAATACTATTAAATAACGCGAGAGATTCTAATTTTTGATTAAAATCAGTTGGGTTTTGCCAATTTAGTATTTTCAGCTGTTCGTTTAATGTTTGCAGTTGCCACGCTGTTAGCGCAAGTTCTGGTTTAAAAACACTCTGTGCAACAATTTTAAGTGTGATCCAGAGTTTATGAGAATCAGTTAAGTGTTTTTTAGGTGTTTGCTCTGCTTCTAAAAGTGCCGTTGTCCATGGGTTGTCACTTAATAAATGAGTAAGCTGTTGCGTTAGTTGCTCGTTATTAATTGAATCCACACCAAAAAATGAGCAAATAGGGGCACTCAATGTTTTATTTGGTGTGTCGTCAATCAGCGTTTTACGAGAAAGCTGTGTACTGCATTGCGTTAATAAAAAATGAGCATAAGCATATAAAGGTAATGTAATGTGTTCAAACTGGTCATGTTTATTTTTACTGACTAATAAGGCCATTATTTTCACTAAACCATTTAATCTGTTAGTAACGTAGGCTTGCAGAGGGTGTGGGGTAACATTAACTAATTGCTCAAAAACAACTCTTTGAATTATCGCAGGCGCATTATAATAACCGACCATCGATAAGCTATGCTTTAAGTCTTTAGCGGCTTGATGCTCCTTATTATAAGGTTTTACTGCCTCACATAAATTAGCAACTACCTGAGGGTGAGCCACCATTAGCTGGCTTAGCCCTTTATAGCTATATTCGTGCTGTGACTTAATATTACTTATTAGTTCAAGTAAAGACTGTGCTTTATCAACGCCAACCACACTTTTTGACTTAACATGTTCACTGTTAAACACTTTGAAGCTAATGGTTTTATCAGCGCAATGCCATTGTTTTGGGTTGTCGTTAAGGGTTGCTTTAACGCTAAACCAAGCCAATTTATTTGGATTAGCGGTACTAATTAAAATATGTTTTTGCTGCGCATCAGTCGCTAAATAAATCATGGTTTGCTCGGCATAAAAAACGCGGCTTCCCGGTAACAGTGGCCCCAAATGAGCTATAAGTGATTTGATTAGCTGCAGTGCAAACAAATTTGGTGTGCGAATATACAAGTCAGTAAGTGCTTTAAATAAACTCATGTGTTTATTAGCCGTATTACTAGTAATGTTCATACTAATAATATTTGCTAAAGCAATTAGTGTTATGCCCCCATCGTAAAGCATTATTTTAGGAGCACTTACCAATGCTTGTTTATATTTACTTAACTTAGCTAATAATTGCGTAACGGGTTTGGCAGAATCGCCACTGGATAACATTACTTTAGCAGCTAACTGATGACGCATTTTCCATATGTTTTTATCAGAGTCTTGAAAAGGTGTTTGCTCACAGAGCTTGTTTAATTGCGTTCCAACACATAAATGCTCAATGAGTGAAGCCGCTATGTATAGCTCGCTTAGGGCATTGTTATAGTGTTGAGATTTACAAAGTGCAGCGGTTATTACACTTTGACTAACAACTAAGTTGGTGGCATAAGAATAATTAGGATTATAAAGTGTTAAACGAGCTTGTAATGCGAATGGCTGTTCACTATAGAGCACTCTATATTGCTCAGCTAGCTTACTTGCCATGGGGTATAAGGCTGTCCATTTTTGTTTATTGTTATAATAGCTTAAAAACAGCTGCGTATTATTAAGCAGCTGCTCTAAAGTAGTTGAAACAGCTTCATCCATTAAACCTTCACCTAATTTTGTTCTTGATATTTATTATATGCACTAGGACCCCATAAAAATAGCTGCCCATTTTTAAATAATAACCCAGTACATTCATCCATAGTGGTTATACCGTCAGATGTTTTATGCTGTGTACGGTAAAAAACAATCTGAAATACCTGTTCACCATCTCGTTTGGCATAAGTAAGGTCGGGGCTGCCTAAATAATCAAGCACAGTATTTAGTGTTGTTGGCTGCTCAAGTGATAGTTTTTCGATATAACGTTTATTAAAAGCTTCTCGGTCTTGCCAGATCATAGCCTGAGGATCGTCTTTATAAAAAGTGATCACCAACGCTGCTATCAGTGCATATAGCCCTAAACCTAAGATTAAATATCGGATAAATTTTTTCAATATGGTTTACTCTGACTCCGGTAACTAATAATAGTATACGTTTTGTAATGTTTAGAGGCTATTAACTTGCGACTAATTAAGTCTTAACTGCTTTAAACTAAAGCCTAAATTTATATCGGTGCGTAAACTAACCAAGTGCTTTGAGATTACGTACATATCCATATTAGCGGCTAACTTTGCTTTAATACTCGGGCTTAGAGACTCATCTTCTGCGGCATGCTCAATTGAATTATAGTTATTAACTATTTGCTGCGCAGACTTAGTACCTATTCCTTTTACTCCCGGAATATCATTTGTTTTATCACCAGCCAAAGCCCAAAAATCAACGAGCTTATTTTGCTCAACACCAAAACGCTCTTTTATACTTGTCTCATCTAAATAGAGTTTTTTAAAGTAATCATAAACTGTAATGTAGGGGCCTAAGTAGGGTAAAAAGCCTTTATCAGTAGAAACAACAGTATTAGCTATTTGATTATTTGATGCCTTAAACGCAAGCGTTGCAATAATGTCATCGGCTTCATCGTTAATAGGCTCAAATACAACAATACCGGTTTCTTCTATTGCGGTTTTAAAGTGCTCTAAGGCATCTTTTAGCACTTGAGGCATTGGGGCACGGGAGTGTTTGTAGTCTTTATAAAAATGATAACGCCAGCTTTTGTCACCATCAAATACCGCAATCGCATGGGTTGCATTGCTTGTATCTAAAAGCTTTTTACACGCATGAGCTACACGTGCACAGCACGTTTGTATCATTTGTTCATCGCTGTGATGTTTTTGATTTGCGTCAACGGCGTAAATGCGCCTAATTAAATTAAGCGCATCAATAAGAAGTAAATGGGGTTTCAAACTATAAAACTCATGCTTTTATTTTGTAACACGGAATGTATTTGCTGCCAGGGAGTTTCATACGGCCTTGATCAACAAATGCTTGTAATAACGTATCCATATTTTCCATAAGGGCAGGCTCGCCACTTAAAATGTATGGACCGTTTTGCTTAATGGCTTTAACGCCTTCGTCTTTTACATTTCCAGCTACAATACCTGAAAAAGCTCTGCGTAAATTAGCCGCTAATAACTGCTTTGGTTGATCAAGGTGTAAATCAAGACTTGCCATATTTTCGTGTGTTGGGGCAAAAGGTTGTTGAAAATCGTTATCGATTTTTAACGTCCAGTTAAAGTAGTAGGCATCGCCTTCACTTTTACGGTAATCACGAACATTAGCCATAGCCGATCTTAGCTTTTGCCCAACTAACTCAGGATTATCAATAATAACTTCAAACTTATCTAATGCTTCTTTACCAAGCGTCATTTCAACAAATTCACACAGCTCTTTAAAGTACGCTTCACTTTCTTTAGGGCCAGTTAAAATAACAGGTAAACATTGTTTGGTGTTATCTGGATGAAGTAATATGCCTAATAAATATAGCAATTCTTCTGCAGTACCTGCACCACCAGGAAAAATGATAATAGCGTGAGCTGTTCTTATAAAAGCTTCAAGGCGCTTTTCAATGTCAGGTAAAATAACTAATTCGTTAACAATAGGGTTTGGTGGCTCTGCAGCAATAATGCTTGGCTCTGTTAGGCCTAAGTAACGGTTATTGGTATTGCGCTGTTTTGCATGGCCAATAGTGGCACCTTTCATTGGGCCTTTCATGGCACCAGGGCCACAACCAGTACAAATATTTAATCCACGTAAGCCCAGTTCGTAACCTACTTGTTTTGTGTATTTATATTCAACTTCGTTTATTGAGTGTCCGCCCCAGCAAACAACCATACTTGGTTCGCTATTAACACGCAAAGCACCGGCATTTCTGAGCATATCGAACACCATATGAGTAATGGCTTTTTGCTCTTTTAAATCTTTTTCGTATTTTTGACAAATAAACAAAATATCGCGAATAACAGAAAATATATGCTCGTGAATTCCGGTAATTATTTCGCCATCAACAAATGCGGTTTCGGGTGGGTTTTCAAGCTCAATTTTAATGCCTCGTTCGCGGCTTACTAAACGAATATCAAAATCTTTGTATTTGTCGTATATATCGCTACTTTCGTCGGTATGGCTACCTACATTAAGCACTGCTAGTACGCAGTTTCTAAATAACTTATAACGCTCACTAGCAGAAGATTGCTCTAATAAATCAACTTCTAATTGCGACAGTAAATCTAAAACCCCAGTTGGGTTTAACTGTATTAACATAGACGTTCTCCTTACTGCTAAATCGTAAAAAACTACTTGTCATAAAATTTATAATGGCTATGACATTATTTACTGGTACAAAGTCTATCTCGTCCTGAATTTTTGGCCTCGTAAAGAGCATCATCTGCTCTATCAAATGCCTTTAACAGAGTATCGCCTTTTTTAAACTGAGTTGCACCTACCGAAATAGTGATCTCAATTTGTTTTTCTCTAAATTTAAAAGGTATATTTTTAATTACCTTTCTTACTTTATCCAGAGGTAATGTTGCGTTTTCAAGCGACACACCTGGCATTAACAATACAAATTCTTCACCGCCGTAACGCGCTATAAAATCGGACTTTCTTACCGATTTTTGCAACGCTTTTGATATAACCTGTAAGGTAATGTCACCTGCGGTATGGCCAAATCTATCATTGATAGATTTAAAGTGGTCAACATCAATAACCGCAAGCGTAACATCTGATGGCTGCACATTAAACAAATGCATTTCGTGGCTGTAACGTTCATCAAATGCAGCTCGGTTAGGCAGTTTTGTAAGCCCATCAAGTAAACTTTTAAAGCGCTGTTCGTTTAAGCGTTTTTTATACGTTGTTAACTTATCTTCTAAAGTAACAATTCGTTTGTTTATTTCACTAAAGCTAGTGCTAAGCATTTCTCTATCTTTTCGTTCTAACTTTTCTTTTGCTAGAAAATCTTCGCTTAGTGATTTTAATTCGTTATCTACAAGTTCTTTTAAAGATGAGATTGACGTTGCTTTTTGTGTTTGTTCGTTGAGGTTTTTTATTTTTAGTTCAATGCTTTTATTCAACGAATCAAACTCAATACTCATCGATTCTGAGTGTCTACTAGTAGAGACAATAGAATTATGTAGATCTTCGAGGGTTTGATTTAATGAAACTAAAAAGCTTTGTGCAGATTTACGCTCTTTGCTAATGTTTTTTACTACGACTTCAATTATGTTAATCGCAACATCGAGTAATGCATCTATAGTGTCACTTTCCGTAATACTATTTTTTATACTATTAATTTGTAGTGTAGCTTCTTCTTCAAGTATAAGTTCGTTAGCTAGCTCAAGCAGTTTTTTTGCACGAGCTTGTTTTACAGGGCGCTGATTATCGGCTTGAGGGTCTTGCTTAGTTAGCAATGCTTCATGATAAAAGAGAATAAGTTGATCAAGTAGCGGAATATAACCATGGGTTGACTGAACGTTATTAATCTCTTGATCGAGTAAATTTCTCAGGGCTCTGCGAGTATCGTCAGGTAAACCTTTAGTTTTTTGTAACTGTTTACCTGCATTTTGTACACTGTTGAATAAATCACGTTGCTGAGCTTGCTGAATCGATTCTTGATTTTTAAGTAATATCAAAGTTTCACTAACAAGGGGAGAGAGGTCTTCAAAGCTCATACCTTTATTGAGTGCACTTCTAAATTTAGCAAGGCGATTATCTAACTCAATATCAAGCCCTTTACAGCTTAGCGAAAGTTTAGCTGCAAAGTCGCACAAAATATCCACTTGATGTTTGCGTGCACTCTCAATAGCCATACGAGCATCAATTGCTTGTTTGAGTTTTTTATCTGTTGGATTAGATCTTTCAGACACCTAAGCGTACCGCCATCAAATTAATTTTATTATCTTCAGTTTACAACAAATTTTTATTATGTGTAGTTATCTAGTAAAAAACTTAGAAATTTTAATAAGCTACTACGTATAAACTCGTATACGGGGCAATTTGTCGTATTTAATTCACTTTTAGATAGGGGCTTGCTAGTCTTGCTGGCTATTAAGTTTCCACTAAGAGTCTCTATGAAAAAGTTATTAGCCCTATCTATTTTAGCTGCATGTTCAGCACCTGTATTTGCCGACGTAAATTATTCTTTAGAAATTTCGCAACCACAACATCATTTAGGCGATGTAAGTGTTGAGTTTCCAAAAACAGCGCAAGCACATCTTGATATAAAACTTCCTGCATGGCGAACGGGTCGCTATGAAATGCTAAACCTTGCCAATGGCATTCGTTACTTCAAAGCTAAAGATGAAGATGGCAAAGAGTTAAAATGGGAAAAAATTGATCACAGTACATGGCGTGTACACCTTAATGAGCCAACCGAAGTTAATATTGACTACCAGGTGTATGCAAATGAGCTTGGTAAGCGCGCTCGCCACATTGACGACAGCCATGCATTTATAGATGCATCAGGCTTTTTTATGTTTAGTGAATCATTTCGCCAAGAGCCAGTAACCGTTAACTTAGAGGTGCCTAAAAAGTGGCGCTCTGTATCGGGTATGGATAATTTAAAAGGCAAAAATTCATTTAAAGCAGCAGATTACGACGTACTTGTTGATTCACCAATCGAAACGGGTATTAACCAACTACACACATTTGAAGTAGATGGCCGTGAATACGATTTAGTTATATGGGGCGACGGTAACTACGATGTAGAGCAAATGCTTACCGATCTTAAAAAATTAGTTGCTACTGGTAATGTAATTTGGGATGGCTATCCGTATGAACGTTATGTATTTATGGTACACGCTACGTCGGGTGCTGGTGGTGCAACAGAGCATTTAAACTCAACAATTATTCAACGTCCACGCGATAGATTTGGTAGCCGCGAAGATTACCTAGCCTTTATTAGCACCGCTGCGCATGAGTTTGTTCATACGTGGAATGTTAAAGCATACCGCCCTCAAGGTTTAGTGCCGTACGATTACACTAATATGAATTATTCTAAACTGCTTTGGATTGCAGAGGGTTCAACAAGTTATTTTGAAGATCATTTAATGGTTCGCTCTGGTATTGAAACCACAGATGAATTTTTTAAAGTGATGAGTAAAACCATTAATCGTCATTTACAAACACCGGGCCGTGAAGTGCAAAGCGCAAGCGAAACAAGCTTTGATAAATGGATTAACCAAGGTGGCGATCATGCACGTAACTACAGCACTAATATTTATTCAGAAGGTTCGTTACTTTCATTAGTTTTAGATATCGACTTGCTAGAAAAAAGCCAAGGTAAAATAAGCTATCGCGACGTACACAAAGCACTTTATAACAATCATAAAATGCCAGCTGGTTTTACAGATATAGATGTACTTAATATCTTAAAAGATTTAACAGGGCGTGATTACTCAAGCTGGTGGCAAGAAAATGTTGAGTCGCCTGCAAGTATTAACTTTGACGACTTACTTACTAAAGTAGGCTTGAAATTTGAACGTCCTGAAAAAGCAAAAGCGCTTGCAAGCATTGATGCTACCGCTAAAAACACAGGCGAGTTACTTACATTAAGTTACGTTCGCCGTGGTGGCAGTGCGTGGAAAGCAGGTTTAACTACCGATGATAAAATTGTCGCTATAAACAAACATCACGTAGGTAAAGATTTAAAAACCAGCTTAGAAACGTTTAAAAAAGGCGATAAAGTAACCATTGACTATCTTCGTCGCGATGCTCTTGAAAGCTTAACATTAGTATTATCAGAAGATTTTGATAAGCCTAAAAAAGTAGTTGCTGATAAAGAGGCAACGCCTGAGCAAAAAGCACTATTCAAAGCATGGATTGGCGTGGAACATCCAAATGATGTGACAAAAAAATAAATTCAGTTTTTATAGCGTTTAAATATAGTTAACAATTATTAAAAAAGAGCTTCGGCTCTTTTTTTGTTTTGTATAATGGCGTATATAATGTACATGGAAATTTAATATTAAAATTAAATTTAATTATTATTTAGTATTTCTCTATTATTAAATAAAATTATTTATGGATATAGCCTCAAAATGAAATTAGATAACCCGACTTCAAACTTAACCCATCAATTTGTAATTAACGACTATTTGCATCAGTTATTTGATGCGGTAAATGTTATTTCTGTTCAAGGTTATGACAATGAACGTCGTGTTATTTATTGGAATGAAGGTAGTGAGCGACTTTATGGATATACCAAAGAAGAAGCCATAGGACAAAAAATAGAAGACCTTATAATTCCAGAGCCAATGTGTGAATTAGTTATTAACGCACATAGTGATTGGGTAAAAAAAGATATAGAAATTCCAGCATCTGAAATTATCTTACAAGACAAAGATGGAAACAATGTATCGGTTTTTTCCAGCCATGTTATGTTTACAAATCAATATAATACAAAAAAAATGTACTGTATTGATATTGATTTATCTGAGGTTAAAAAGGCACAAGCAGATGCGTCATTTAATGAGCATATGCTAAAAACTATTTTTGGAGCAATTCCTGACTTATTTTTCTTGATGGAAAATGATGGAACTATTATTGAGTATCATGCCAGTAATGAGACCGATCTCTATACCAAGCCAAAGCAATTTATTGGTAAAAAAATGGGTGATGTACTCCCTCAAGATGTAGCCAAAAAATTTGAAACCTATATCAGCCTTGTATTAGAAAAAGAGCAGATGATGAGCTTTAAATACGAGCTAGCTTTGCCCCATGGGCTCGTTTTTTTTGAAGCAAGAATAAATAAAATAACAGAACATAACCAGTTAATGGTTATTATTCGAGATATTACAGAACAGCATAAATCAGATGAAATAATTAGACATCAAGCGTATTACGATAGTCTAACTTTACTCCCAAATCGTTTTTTAGCACTTGATCGTTTGTCGCAATTACTTATTGAATCACAAAGAAATAACGAGAAAGCGGCGGTACTGTTTTTGGATTTAGATGATTTTAAAAAAATAAATGATTCTTTAGGCCATGAAACAGGAGACAAACTTTTAATTGAATCAGCGCAAAGGCTACAAGAGGCACTGCGAAAAGACGACACGGTAGGGCGCCTAGGTGGAGATGAGTTTATCGTATTACTACGAGGTATAACTGATCACCATGCAGCGCTAAAAATTACTGAAAAACTGGTCAATAACTTTAGAGCCCCTTTTAAAATAGAGGGCCGGGAACACATACTAACAGCGAGTATTGGTGTAGCCATATACCCAGAAAATGGTATAACCGTTGCTGATTTATTACGAAATGCTGACACTGCAATGTATCAAGCAAAATCATATGGTCGTAATACTTATTCATTTTTTACTAAAAAGATGAACGTAATTATTCAGCGCCGACTAGTAATAGAAGAGCAGATGCGTGGCGCCCTTGAGCGTAATGAATTTGAGTTATTCTACCAGCCCCAATTTGACGCCAAAAATAAACACATCATTGGTGCAGAAGCGTTATTACGCTGGCATAACCCTGTGCTAGGTAATGTAACACCCGATGAGTTTATACCTATTGCCGAAAATACAGGATTAATTGTACCTATTGGCAAGTTTGTAATTAGCCAAGCATTACACTTTTTAAACACATGGCAAAGTACCTGTAAACGCCAACAAAAATATACAATGGCTGTTAACTTATCTCCTCGCCAATTTAGAGACGTAGGGTTGCTCAGTTTCATTCAAAACTCATTGAGTGAAGCAAACGTAAATCCCGAAAGTTTAGAGCTTGAAATAACTGAAGGTGTATTGATGAGTTGCCACACTAATGTTGTAGATATACTGACTGAAATTACTGCATTAGGCATTAACTTATCAATGGATGACTTTGGTACAGGTTATTCATCATTAAGTTATTTGAGAGAATACCCTTTTAATGTACTCAAAATAGATAGAAGTTTTATTGACGGTATTGTACTAAACAATGAAGACTGTAATCTCGTAAAGGCAATTATTGCCATGTCGCACAGCTTAGGACTGACAGTGGTAGCCGAAGGTGTAGAAACAAAAGAGCAGCATACTTTATTGAACGAATTGGGTTGTGATTTTATGCAAGGCTTCTATTTTAGTAAACCAATACCAGCAAAACAGTTTCTTGATTTTTCGATGAATTTTGATAAAAAGTAAGATTAAACACTCGATTGTAACAATTCATTGCACGGCTATTGACCTTATTGTCCCATCGCGAGTAACCTGTTATAGAAACAAATAAAAAGGATTCTATAATGCGTTTAAAACCTCTTGTAGCTACATTAGTAGCCACATTTTCTTTATCACTTTCAAGTAGTGCCATAGCCGACGAAGGCATGTGGCAACCGCACCAACTTCCAGAGTTAGAATCAATTTTAAAAGCCAAAGGGCTTGAAATTGATGTTGAATCTATTTCTAAATTAACCGAATTCCCAATGAATGCGGTAATTAGCCTAGGTGGCTGTACAGCATCGTTTGTATCGCCTAAGGGTTTAGTTGTGTCAAACCATCACTGTGTTTATGGCTCGGTACAATACAACTCAACACCTGAAAACAATATTTTAGAAAATGGCTTTTTAGCTAAAAGTCCTACAGAAGATTTACCTGCAGCGCCGGGCTCACGCGTCTATGTAACAAAAACGGTTACCAACGTAACAGATGAAGTAATTAAAGGTACTAACGAGTTAACAGCAAAAGCACGCTACGACGCACTCGAAAAAAATGAAAAAGCGCTAGTAGCCCAGTGTGAAGCCGACGAAAGCTATCGTTGTAACGTGTATTCGTTTCATGGTGGTTTAGAGTTTTACCTAATTAAGTCACTTGAAATTAAAGACGTACGCTTAACTTATGCACCGGCAATGGGCGTAGGTAAATACGGCGGCGATATAGATAACTGGATGTGGCCGCGCCACACAGGCGACTTTGGTTTTTACCGCGCTTATGTAGGCAAAGATGGAAAACCAGCAGAGTACAGCGAAGACAACGTACCTTACGTACCTGACTCTTACCTAAAAGTAAGTGCCAAAGGCGTGCAAGAAGGCGACTTTGTAATGGTTACAGGCTACCCAGGGCGTACTAACCGCTACCGTATAGCAACAGAGGTAGATAACGTATTTAACGACAGTTACCCTAAAGCACGCGTTCATAACTCAAAATACGTGTCGCTTATTGAAGAAAATTCAGAAGACGGCAGTAAAGCGCGTATTGCTTACGAAAGCACCATTGCAGGTTATAACAACTATATTAAAAACTATGGTTCGATGATCGAAAGCTTCAATAAAGGCACTATGCTTGAGCGCAAAAAACAGTTTGAGCAAGAGTTAACACAATGGATCAATAGTGATGGTGAGCGTAAAGAACAATACGGAAGCGTATTAGGTGAGCTATCTGAGCTAATTGCGCAATCACAAGAGCACAGTGAACGCGACCGCATGTTAGGTTATGTACATCGCTCACAAATGATCAGCACAGCACGACGTTTATACCGCCTAGCTTATGAAAAACAACAGCCAAATAGCGAACGTGAATCTGGTTATCAAGAACGTGACTTACCTCGCATTAAAGCAGGGCTTGAGCGCATGACGCGCCGTTATGATAGCAAAGTAGACAAAGCTATTTTACTGCACTTTTTAGAACTGTATGCAGCACTTCCAAAAGAAGAACGTTTTAGCGACGTTGATAACGTATTTAAAGTACAAAATGGGTTTGATAAAGCAACCCTAAGCGCGTTACTTGATAGCATGTATGAGCAGTCAAGACTCGATAATGCCACTGTTCGCAATTCATTATTTGAGCAATCGTTTAGCCAGCTAAATCAAAGCCAAGACCCATTTGTGCAGTACGCTAAAGCAATCTTTAAAGTAATGAAAGCACAGGAAGATAAATCAAAAGCACTTGCAGGTAAATTACAAGCAGCTCGCCCAGAGTTAATGAGCGCAATAATTGCGTTTAACAAAGCTAAAAACAAACCTGTATACGCCGATGCCAACAGCACACTACGAGTAACCTATGGCACTGTAGGCGGCTACTCACCTCAAGACGGCTTGGTAGCAACACCGTTTACATCGCTTGAAGGATTACTAGCTAAAAACACCGATGTTGACCCATTTAATGCACCTAAAAAGTTACAAGAGCAAATTAAAGCCAAGCTTTATGGTGATTACACGGGCGGCATGAATACAGTACCCGTTAACTTTTTATCAAATGTAGACACTACCGGTGGTAATTCAGGTTCGCCAACACTTAACGGCAAAGCAGAGCTTGTAGGCTTACTGTTTGACGGTGTTTACGAAAGTATTATTGGTGACTGGGATTACAACCCTGAGCTTAATCGCTCAATCCACGTTGATTCACGCTACATGCTGTGGGTAATGGATAAAGTAGATAATGCACAAAACTTGTTAGACGAAATGACAATCGTAAAATAAGTAATTAGTGAGATAACAGAAGGGCGCTTACCGTAAAGGAAGCGCCTTTTTTGTTGGTATTTGATTCGTTTATGACTGCTAAGTGCCATGATCGGATAATCGAAACCTTAGTCGCTTGTTATATTTAAATTTTACGCTCAAAGGCTAGATATAAAGTTGCAAATAAAAAACCACTAAAGCCTTTTTCCATTTTTGATAACACCCACCCATCTCTTGCCAACTCGTTTGCTTTAGCGTTTGCTCTATTTAACATACCACCTGTAGCCCAGATTTGAGAAACTGCAATAAACTTATACTCCATGTAACACTCCTTTAAATATAAATGCTTTATCAGAGGACTCTTTCTCTATTTTTAAGCGAAAACGTCCTTATTTTATTAGCTTCTATTAATAGCAAAAAGCATAAGTTATTGCTAGCTATATATATTATGCTTATGATGGGTTATTTGAACATATAAAAAAGGGGGGAAGTAGTCATTAATTAATTACTCACTCAATGACTAATTCTCGCTCACAGCAGGCTTCAGCAAAGTGCCACGAGATGACATTGAAGATTCTTAATGTGTGAAGTCAAGATTTGAACCCATTCGCTCTTTATAAAGCATTAGGTAATGTATTTGGAACCCATAAAACAGGCTGTTTTCTTAAAAAAGAGTAATTCTACAACCTCAACGCCTAAATCAGGTGCGCCGTAGGCGTCACCCGGATTTACTTGTGTACGCCCGACATGGGCATTGACTTATGAGGTGAAAGTCCTCTGTAG
>NZ_WTKS01000026.1:0-28944 GCF_011378625.1 Pseudoalteromonas sp. c7(2019)
CTGACTTCGATGTGATAAATGATAGCTAATCATTTATCAATGAGAGATACAAGACGCGCTGCTTGCAGGCGTTTAAAAACGCAGTTTTTAGATGGTTGAATTAATACCAACCCGCAATAATACTTAATCATTTTTAGGGGCTAAACGTGTCACTACCTGCGTTAAAAAATTCTCATTTAGAACAACTAAATAGCGAATTTTTTGCCTAGCTATCAACACGTTTTTCCATCCTTAAAATAGATCACTTAATTAAGCGAATTGGTATAAGTAATTAGAAGCTGCTACCCATTTTCTTCAGGCATAAAAAAAGCCGCATAAAATGCGGCTTTGGAGGTTTAGTCTCACTTCACTTTGGGCGTGTCTCCAAAACTTAGTGAATACGTTACCAAGGAACTGTTATGTATTATTTAAGCTATTGACTCTAATGCAATTTTAACCATTTCGTTAAACGTGCTTTGACGCTCATCAGCAGGTGTTGCTTCGCCAGTGATTACGTGGTCACTTACTGTAAATAATGCCATTGCGTTTGCGCCGTATTCAGCTGCAACGCCGTATAAACCTGCTGTTTCCATATCTACTGCTAGCATGCCTAACTTGTCTAAGTCTTTATAGAACGAGTCATCTGCTTGATAGAATGTGTCTGTCGTAAATACGTTACCTACTTTTGCTTTAATGCCTAGCTCTTTAGCTGCGTTTACGCCGTTTAAAAGTAGGTCAAAGTTAGCAATAGCAGCAAAATCGTAGCCACGTACGCGTGCACGGTTTACGTTTGAATCTGTGCTTGCACCTTGTGCAAAAATTACGTCACGAATTTTGATATCTGTGCCAATACCGCCACACGTACCAATACGTATAATATTTTTAACGCCAAAGCTTACAATTAGCTCACGTGCATAAATAGACATTGATGGAATGCCCATGCCTGAACCCATGATACTTACTGGCTTACCTTTGTAAGTACCAGTGAAACCGTACATGTTACGAACGCCTGTAACTTGTACTGCATCATCTAAAAAGTTTTCAGCAATATATTGCGCACGTAGCGGATCGCCTGGCATTAATACTGTTTCGGCGAAATCACCAACGTTTGCACTGATATGCGGAGTACTCATTAATTGTTTTCCTTTTTATTTGGCGTTTTTAGCTCATTTAAAAAGCTGTCGCCGTAATCAAGCGCAGATAAGCTAAACCACTGTGCCAGTGTTTGACCTATATCTGCAAAGCTGTTGCGTTCACCTAATGGTGTGTTACTCATACCTGGTTGGTATGCAATAACAGGTACGTATTCACGAGTGTGCTCAGAACCTGGAAAGGTTGGGTCACAGCCATGATCTGCAGTGATCATTAATACGTCATCTGCTTTTAACTGATTTAGTATAGTTGGTAAATAGTCATCAAATTCTTTTAATGCTTTTGCGTATCCTACTGGATTACGACGATGACCAAATTTTTCATCAAAATCAACTAGGTTAGTAAAGATTAAGCTACGATCTGGCGCACTTTCCATTACTTCACTGGTTTTTTCTAGCAAGTTCATAAGCCCAGGTGCTTTATGCTTTTGGGTTATGCCCTGATGCGCGTAAATATCTGAAATTTTACCAATACTAATTACTTCGCCGCCGTCTTTTGCTAGTACATCTAGCAATGTTGGTGCTGGCGGAAGTACTGAATAGTCACGACGATTACCCGTTCGAGCAAAGTCTTGGCTATTTGAACCCAAAAATGGCCGCGCAATCACTCGTCCTATGTTCATTTCATCAAGTAGCGCCCGTGCGATTTCGCAAACTTGATAAAGCTTCTCTAGGCCGAATGACTCTTCATGCGCGGCTATTTGAAACACGCTATCAGCTGAGGTGTAACAGATTGGTTTACCTGTTTTTACGTGCTCTTCACCTAGCTGTTCTAAAATGGTAGTTCCTGATGCATGGCAATTGCCTAAAATGCCTGGAATACCTGTACGAGCAATAAACTCGTCTATAAATTCTTGTGGGAAACTTGGCTGTGTTTTTGGGAAATATCCCCAATCAAATAACACAGGTACGCCTGCCATTTCCCAATGACCTGATGGCGTGTCTTTTCCGCTAGAGATTTCTTTAGCGTAACCCCATGCACCTTGAGGAGCTTGGCGGTCTGAAATTAAACACGGTTCGCCACCGGCAGCTTCACATGCATCCACTAACCCAAGTTTTGATAGGTTAGGAAGAGACAGTGCACTGCCTGTTTCGTCGTAATATGCTTTTAGTAAGTGAGCGAATGTATTAGCCCCAAGATCGCCGAATTTATCTGCATCTGGTGCTGCACCGATTCCTAGGCTATCTGCCATTAAAATAATTGCTCTTGCCATTTTGACCTCACTTTGATTCTAGGTGGTTACTTTATCCGCTGATCGAATTTTCCGTACAGGACAAAAGTCCTGTTTCATAAAACCTAAACATTATAAATTTGCACCCTTGAGCGAAGCAAAAGAGATTAATCGTGTCTTTTTTGCTATTGTGATCTACCAACAATATATCTTTCTGTGTGGATGAGAACTTTAGTGACACGAACTACTATTATAGCCATTGCAGGCGCATCAGCGTCGGGCAAATCTCTTTTTAGCCAAACAATTTACAATGAATTGGTTAATGAGCTTGAACCAGGCGCTATCGCCATTATTGAAGAAGATGCTTATTACAAGGATCAGTCGCATTTGCCGATGGCTCATCGTACGCAAACAAATTACGACCATCCAGATGCATTTGAACACGCATTAATGCTTGAGCATTTAACGCAACTTCGTTGTGGTAACTCAGTAGAAGTACCAACGTATGATTATGCTCAGCACACGCGTAGCGCAACCACACGCCGAGTGCCAGCTGCTAAAATACTCATTGTTGAAGGTATTTTACTACTGAGTGATAAAGCGCTTAATAAAGAATTTGATATTAAGGTGTTTATAGACACACCTTTAGATATTTGTTTAATGCGTCGTATGCAACGTGATATGGAGCAACGAGGCAGAACATTACAATCTGTTGTTGAGCAATATCAGGCAACTGTTAGACCGATGTTTTATCAATTCATTGAGCCTTCTAAGCATAACGCTGATTTAGTTGTGACTCGAGGCGGCATGAACCGCGTTGCGATTGATATAATAAAAAGTAAAATTAAATATTTACTACAAGAATAACAACGGGAAACATTTGTATGACAACATTTATGAGCTTAGTAGGCATGTGTGTGCTACTAAGCATTGCCTTTGCTGCGTCAACTAATCGCAAGGCAATTAATTTAAGAACCGTTGGTATAGCATTTGCAATGCAAATTGTTATAGGCGGTTTTGTTCTGTTTTTCGAAGCAGGAAAAAATGTGTTAACTAGCATGTCATCAGCCGTCTCGTCGGTTATTGGTTATGCTAATGATGGTATTGGGTTTTTATTTGGTCCACTTGCCTCACAAGACACATTAGGTTTTATTTTTGCAATTCAAGTTTTGCCAGTTATCGTGTTTTTCTCAGCGCTTGTTGCTGTGTTATATCACCTTGGCATTATGGATTGGATAATTAGGATTTTAGGCGGCGGTTTACAAAAATTATTGAAGACCTCTCGCACAGAATCGCTTTCAGCAACTGCAAATATTTTTGTAGGCCAAACTGAAGCACCGTTAATAGTTAAGCCATTTATAGCAACGATGACAAAATCGGAATTGTTTGCAGTAATGGTAGGTGGCTTAGCCACTGTAGCAGGCTCTGTAATGGCCGGTTACGTAATTATTGGCGTAGATCTTAAGTATCTTATTGCTGCGAGCTTTATGGCTGCACCAGGTGGTTTCTTAATGGCCAAGATGATTGTGCCAGAAACTGAAACGCCTAGAGATAACTTAGCTGATTTAGATTTAGATGACGAAGATAAGCCTGTAAATGTAATTGATGCAGCTGCATCAGGTGCTGCAAACGGTATGCATTTAGCACTTAATGTAGGTGCAATGTTACTTGCTTTTGTAGCGCTAATTGCACTATTAAACGGTTTATTAGGCGGTATTGGTGGGTGGTTTGATTACCCAACATTAACGCTTCAAGAAATATTAGGTTATGTATTTGCTCCAGTTGCATGGTTACTAGGTGTGCCATGGGATGAAGCGATTATAGCCGGCAGCTTTATTGGTCAAAAGATAGTAGTAAACGAGTTTGTTGCTTACTTAGACTTTATAAATTATCGCGATACGTTAAGCGCGCACACACAAGCAATCGTTACTTTTGCTTTATGTGGGTTTGCTAACTTATCATCGATAGCCATTTTACTAGGTGGGTTAGGCGGTATGGCGCCTAGTCGGCGGAAGGATATCGCACGCTTAGGGCTCAGAGCAGTGTTAGCAGGATCTATGGCTAACCTTATGAGCGCAGCAATTGCTGGGTTTTTCCTCTCGCTAGCTTAGAAACTTATTGAGATGAACACCGGTGTTGCAAAACAAGAGGATAGCGCTTTAAGGGGTTAAAGCTCTATCTGACTTGAACGATACTTCACCAAGGGCCGCAAGGCCCTTTTATCGTTTTAGGCCTTAATTTTTAGCCTCAACTACTTCTAACCTCGAACCACTTATCTATCTAGCCCCCTTTATAGTTATACATAACTCAAATAAACCAATATCTTAGTAACAAGTTCACATAAATAATTTTTGTGTTTTTCATATTTTCAGCCACACTTATTATTACTTAAGCTAACCGAATGACGATTCGCTATTGTGAAATATATTCTTTATTCTCTTTTTTTAATTTGCTCTGTGTATGTTCAAGCAAAGGAAGCCCTGCTTGTTGTTACAGAGTTAGCACCACCAAACCAAGTATTGATTAATGGCGAGGTAGCAGGTGAAGGTACTCAGTTTATTAGAGATATATTTGCTGAGGCTGACCTAACGCCGAATATTCAAATGTATCCTTGGGCACGTGCTTATAAAATTGCAGATGAGTTAAAAAACACCTTTATATACAGCCTTGCACGCACTGTAGAGCGAGAAAATAAATTTTATTGGATTGGACCAGTTGGACGATTTGAGCTGGGCTTTATCGGCCTATCAGAGCGTGATGATCTTATTATAAATAATACTGAACAAGCAAAAGTGTATAAAATTGCAATGCAACGCAATGACTTTTCAACACAAACCCTCACGAAACTTGGATTTGAAGTTGTTTTAACCTCTGATATTCAAAAATCATACTCTTTACTATTAGCTAAAAAAGTAGATTTAATTGTAGACGATCCTTTATATATGCAGCAGATGAGCGACTACCTAAAGCTCAAACCAGCACACTTAAGGTTTATTTATAAAATAGATGAGCTAACAATTGATGCTTATTTAGCTGCAAATAAAAAAACAGATATGCATTTAATAGAAGCACTGCAAGCTGCATTTTTAAAAATAAAGCAAAATAAAGGGCTGCCTTACGAAAGATAAATCATTGAAGGTAAGTATGCTTATAGGCGGCAAAATCATCTTTCATTTTTAACTTTTTATATTCTTTGTTAAATCGCTTTATGGCACACACAACTACTTACTTATTAAATGCGATGCAATTGCTAGCAAGCGCACAAAGATGTAATTTTTGCAGCCTTTCAGCACCTTCCCCACTCTATAGTCAAAGGTTCCAGCTGATGCATTATTGTCATTATGAGCCCAAAATTAGATCTATTTTTCTTTTTAAAAACAAATCCATATATTGTTTTCGCCTCCAAACATTAGTAAGTTTTTACCCGCTTTAAAACCAATTTTATTTACTATGATTCGTATATATCACCCCTTACAATTTTAAAGAAAACAGCTTTGCATCTTTTTGATTATTTATACTAATACCAATTCCAATAAATAGAGGTTCACGTTCGGTGTTTTTAGCAATTAGAACAAGACCTAAGTGAGGGTCTTTTTGAACTAATACCAATCTGCTTATGTATGGGGTCTATTTAACGTTAAGGAAATTACGCTAGAACTAGGCAAAAATTTTTGTATCTAGTTGTTCTAAATAAAAAATTTTTAACGACGTTATAGTGCAATTTAATTCGTTAAATTGATCAAAGATTTATGCAGGTTGGTATAAATTATAAGCACGCTTCCAAAGAAGCAATTTAAACTCGCAGGTTATATCAATAGCTGTGCAAATATCTTTTACAATATCGAGAGTACTACTAACAAGCTGGTCTTTGTCGTTTTGAATTTGTTGTTTTGAAATTATAAGGGAGAAATGTTCGGTATAAGTTACAAGCTTCAACTCACTTGCATTAGCGTAATGATTTAGAAGAATGACTTAGAAGAATAGAAAAACAAATATTAGGAGGGGCTTAATAATAGCAATATCATTTAGTTAATTTACAGTGATAATGGACGTTGCTTGGTTTGAGTCAAATTTCAGACACAAAAAAAGCGCCTTAAGCGCTTTTTTTCATTTTACTTAAAAAGTAAAATTATACAGCTGTGATGTTATCAGCTTGTGGACCTTTTTGACCTTGTGAAAGAGTAAACTCTACACGTTGGCCTTCAGCTAAAGTTTTGAAACCTTCGCTTTTGATTGCTGAGAAATGTGCGAAAACGTCTGGGCCATTTTCTTGCTCGATGAAACCAAAACCTTTAGACTCGTTAAACCACTTAACTGTACCTGATACGATGTTAGACATTGTAATATCCTGAAATAAAAATAAAAATATGCTCATAAGAGCGGGTGTAGCAAAAAATGAGATGGTACTTTAAAAACTTCAGGACGGTACTACAAGTATTACTTATATCGAAATGGAGATTTATAGCTTACATGCTTTCTTTCTAGCTGCGGCCCACTATATAGAGTTTAAATAATATGTCAAGTACCTATCTATAATCAGAATGATAAACAACCAAAACTACTTTTAGTTGTTATTAAAATTCAAATTCTAATGCGAGCCTAAAACTATGGTTTTTTTCTGATTGGCTTATCTCAGTGATGAAACCCGCTTCCCATTTTAATTGCTTTTGCCCATCAAAGCGCTGTAAACCTATAAAGCCAGGCCCTATACCAATAAAGTCTTCTCCTACGTAAACCTCTATAGAAGGCTGGAAAGCAGAGCGATATCGATAGCGATATTGTGCTCTAAACTCACTTTCCCATTCATTTTTAATGTCTTGCCCCCACTCATAAACCAAAAAAGCATTTAGCGTAAGACTTGTTTTTCCAAATTCTTTTTCGATCACAAAACCCGAAGTTGCCTCATACACATCTTCGTTATACTTTTTTTCAAGCTCAAATAACGCGCCCCAATCAGCCCATAATTTACCTTGTTCAATTAATTGCCAACGTAGCTCAAGCTCATAAGCTTCTAATCCAAAGTCGCCGTTATCGTCTCGCTCACCAACTAAATAGCCTTCGAGTGCCATTGTATCGTTAATAGCACCACCGCCCCCCAAACGCTGCGCTAGTATGTTGCCACTATCTGTTTGGTGCGACACTAATCGCCACTCAAGCTCACGCTCAAAAGGCAAAACATAGGGGTGATATACCTTATCAACAACAATACCATCGGCCTTTGCTTGGATTGAGAATACCAACAAACAAAGAGCGGTAAAACTAAGCGCTAAATATAGGTTGAGTGCTTTCATACACGTTCCTTAGTTATTGAAGCCGAAATAACATAACAAAGTAATAAAAATAACACGCTGCTTGTACTATATATAAGTACACTCATTAAATCAGGAGTGGCCTCGTAACCAACAAGAGCACGCAATACGCGGCCTAGCTCAGAGTTTTCGTTTAACAAATCACGTAAATCCCACACCGTTGAGGTGTTTGTAATTAAATCTATTTGGCTTGCCAAATCCAGTGCAACTAATAACTTAGCCGCGCTGTTAAAAGCAAGCAAAGTAAAAAGCGGATACATACCAAAACGGTGCTTAATTGCATTCATTAAAAAGTACAGCAATACGCTAAAACTTAAACAAATTCCAACACCTAATAAAGTGCCAATAAATAAGCTTTGCCCTGCATCATTATTTTGCCAAAAACTGGTGAGGTAAATAATATAATGGCTTAAATAGAGCGTTATTGTGCTTATAACTGCGATATAAAATGCCGCTGACTTTTGCTTTAGTGCAAATACCAATACAGCAATAAATATAGTGATACATAGCCCTATTTGTGAGTACTCTAACCCTTGGTGTTCAAACCACTGGCTCACCCACGACGCACTTTGCATGTACAAAAACGACATTACCGCGCCTATTACTAAAACAGAGCCTATTTTTAAAGAGCTTTGTTTTTTAACTACTTGTAGTAGCACTAATAAAATAGCCACTGGTAGTAATTGGTTAAGGCTCATGACTAAACTAGTTATTAGCATGCTGTGCCCCTTCATCGCTAACTATAACAACGCCCCTTGCTGTATTTGGCGAAAACTCACCAAAAAACTCGTAATGCCCTTTACTTAGTGGCCCTATATAAATAATGCTTTTACGATTTGGGTAGAGTACTTTTTCTCTGTTTAGATCAAAGCTATCAAACTCTTCTGGTGTGCTGTCTTGGTTTTCTATCAATAGTTTTACTTTTTTATTTGCGGGAATAATTATTTGCGAGGGATAAAACAAATGATCTTTTAAAATAATAAGGTACTCTTTACTCGCCGCGTTAAACGACAAAAATAGCAAACAACAAAGACATTGATTGAATAAACGTTTAGTCACTTTTTACTCCTGTAAAAGTAACCCTAACGGTTAGTCCACCTAAAGGGCTATTCGCTAAATGAATACTTGCGCCATAAATAGCAATTATGTGTTGAACAATCGCCATACCTAAACCCGCACCTTGCTCGCCTGATGGATGTTGATCGCCACCCACGCGATAAAAGCGATTAAATATTCGCTCTTTTTGCTCTTCAGTCATGCCCGCACCAGAATCATCAATTTGCCAACTATAGCTGTTATTACTTGATGCTAATTTAATTATAATTTGACCATTATTGGGTGTGTATTTTATGGCATTGCTAAGTAAATTAGCGATGAGTGTGGTTAATGTAAACTCATCACCATTAATAATAAAATCATCACCTTCAAGACTAATAGTTTGGTTTTTTTCATCTATTTTGTCGTATTGCTCCGATACGACTTGCTGAGTAATCGTTAGCAATGACTGCTCGCTAAACTGCCTCTGCCATTGCTCAGGCTGAGTGCGCCCTAAAATTAGCATTTGTTCAACAATATTACTTAAGCGATTAATGCCTTGTGACATAGCTTGTAATTCTTGATGGTTTTGCGAGTTGCTTTGCTTATTAGCTAAATTGTGTACATTAATTTTTAAGCTACTAAGCGGAGTACGTAATTCGTGAGCTGCATCTGAGGCAAAAAAGCGCTCCCGTAAGTAGGCAGTTTCTACGCGTTTAAATAAGTCGTTTAAACGATTAATAACCGGTTTAATTTCTTCGTCGGTTACCTGCCAGTTAATTGGCGTAAAGTCGTTTGCTTGGCGAGTAGCCAGCTGCTTAGATAATCGAGTAAGAGGGGCTAATGCGTATTTAACAAAAAAACTTATAAAAATAGCAAGCAGAGGGACAGCCCATAACATAGGTAACATTGCAGATAAAATAACGGCTTCAGCTAATTCAAACCGCTTTGACATAGGCTCAGCAACGATGACTTTACGGGTATTTTTTCTCATCACAAACACTCGCATGCGCTGCCCTGCTACATTGGCAGTTTGAAAGCCCTCGCTAAAACTAATTTGGTTATTTGATAAACTCGATGAGCCACTAAGTAAACTATTATTTTGCCAAATTTGATACAACAACTGAGCACTATTATTGCTTACTTGTACTGCATTTGTGCTTAGTGCTAATGGTTGTTCAATTAAAACGCCAGCCACTATTTTAAGTTCATTATCAAGCAAGTTTTCGCCGTGGTGCATGCTTTTTTGATAGCCTTTTACTAATGCTAAAAAGCAAGTAAGCACCATCATTGAAAGTAAAATTAAGGTTAGACGTTTACGAATAGACATTTTCAACCTCGAAAAACAAACACACCCTAACGCTTACCAACCACGTAACCAATGCCACGTAAGGTTTTAATAAAATCGCTAGGGAATTTTTTACGAAGATGATGAATATGCACCTCTATGGCATTAGAGCCAACTTCTTCACCCCATTGGTAAAGTTTGTTTTCGAGTTGTTGTTTTGATTGCACCCTTCCCTGATTTTCCATCAGCGCTTTTAAAAGCATGTATTCTTTACGCGGCAATGTAAGTGATTTCCCACTAACTGTCACCGTATGCGCTGAGCTGTCTATTACGACTTCTCCGTATTGTAACAAACTAGATTGAGTTTGATTAACACGTCGGCTTGCTACACGTAATCGAGCAAATAACTCAGCAGGGTCAAACGGCTTTGCAAGGTAATCGTCAGCGCCCATGTCAAGCCCTTGGACTTTGTCATCAATACTGCCGCGAGCAGTTAAAATAACCACCGGTATTACTTTTTTTTGCGCTTTAATATGCTTTAAAACTTGCGAGCCATCGCCGTCAGGTAATCCTAAATCGAGAATAACAAGCTCAATTTCACCACTAGAAAGGCACTCTAAGGCATGCTTAACTGTGCCACTATGCTCTACGCTGTAGCCCTCTTGACGCAAAGAGCGAATAAGCCCTTGCGCCACTAAATGATCATCCTCAACGAGTAATAAATGCATTATGTGTTTATCTTTTTAGTTTTTTATCTACTTTTACCAATAGCTGGCTTATTGCTTGTTGGCGATATTCATCTGCTTTTGCACGAGTATCACGAATGCCCGCAGCTTGTGCTACAAGTAGTCGTGCTTTAGCTTGTTTATAATCGCCTTCGTCATACAAGTATTCACCGTATAAGTAATTAGTATCAATGCCTTCGAGATTAAAAGCGAGCGCTTGTTTAAATAATTTTTCAGCTTTGTCGTCATCACCAAAACCAATTGGCCAACCGGGTACTTTGCTATAAAGCGTTGCAAGGCTTGCGTAAGCCGAGCCATTTAATGCACTGCCATCTATTGAGAGTGCATTTTCGAGTGACGTTTTTGCCTCTTTTGCTAAACCAAGTGCACCCAACCCGCCTTTTGCGCCTGCAAAACTGGCTAACACAATACCATTCCAAATATGTGTTTGTGCCGAGTTTGGGTAGTTTTTAACAAACAATGCACTTTGCTCACTTAGTTGTGTAAACGCGTCTATTTGCGCATCATCTTCAAGTTCGTAGTTAGCAATTGCCCACTTTTGTTGAATAGAGGTTAAGTCTTGTGTTTCATCTGCGTGTACTGCGGTTGCAAATACAGTTGTTAGTACTAAATAAAATGCGAGTGTAAATTTATACATAATTTTGCCCTTGTGTGTTTGTTAACTTAAAAAACGTTTAATTTTAGGAAGTTGTTTTGCAATAGCGTTATCAACAACGCTTGGGAATGCGCCATTTATGCGTGCAAATAATTTTTCAGGAAAACCAATAAAACGCCTTGTTTGATTCGAATTTATAAGCACTAATAACTCTTGAGCAACTAATTCTGGCGAGTCCATTTTATTACCGAGTTCTTTATTCATTGCACGCGCTTTACTGCTATTAATGGATGTATCTGTTGCTCTAGGCGCTAAATAGGTCACTTTAACGCCTGAGCCGTTAAGCTCACGCGAGAGCGCTTCTGTAAAACCACGTAAACCAAATTTACTGGCGCAATAAAGTGTTTGAAACGGGTAACCAATGCTGCCAAACGATGAGCCCACGTTAACAATGGTGCCTTTGGTATAGTGTAACTGCCCTAAAAATAGCTGGCATAATTTAATAGGCACCGACAAATTAGTAACGAGCATATTGTCTATTTGCTCAGAACTTGTGTGCTCTAAGCTTTGCATTGTATTTATACCAGCATTGTTAATAAGTAACTTAACGCCACCGAGTTGCTTGGCTTTTATTGCTAAGTTAATGCGTGTTGTATCGTCGGTTAAATCGCCCGTAAATATTTCACTGTCTGGGCATGCACTACTGAGCTCCTCAAGGGCTTGCGTATTTCGCCCTACAAGCAGTAACTTCCACCCTTTTGCATATAGGGCTTTAGCAATCGCTTGCCCTATTCCGCCTGTTGCGCCAGTGAGCACACATAAAGAGCTACTCATGCCAATTTGCCTTGTGCACTTGCTTTAAAAAACGGTTCGTCATCGAGCCCACGAAATATATCGCCGTATAAACGATAAAAGCGCTTTGCACCATGGAGTATGGCTTGTTGATCCGCCTCATCTGTTATTTGGTTCATTAGGTTTTCAAAAAACTTTACATGCTCTATGTCAAGTGCGCCGTGAGAGGTTAAATAACTAAATGCTTTTTTAGGTAAGCCCACAGCATTTGCAATGTTTGAAGCTGCGCCATCAGCAAGCGCTATAGAAGTGCCTTCAAGCACATGCACCATGCCAAAAAAGCTCAATGGATTTTTACGTGTAATGGAGTCGTACGCATACGACACCATCATTTCCGTAGCATATTGCGGCTGACTACACCGTACTGTTTCTTTGTCAAAACCACAGGCTGCAATATCATTAAGTACCCACTCTTGATGACCTATCTCTTCTTCAATGTATTCTGCGATGGCTTCGCGCAGCCATTCTTGATTGTCGGTTAATCGTGCACCAACCGACATCATTAATGGCACTGTGTGTTTGACATGGTGGTATGCTTGCGCTAAAAACGAGGCGTATTCTTCAAGTGATGCTTCGCCTTTAAAAACACGCTGAATAATAGGCGCTGCAAGCAAGTAGTTTTGCTCTTGTTTAGTTTGCTCTTTAAGGGTGTTAAAAAAATCACTCATTAATTACTTCTCCAAGTCGGTAAAATTGATCAAACACAGCATGGTACTGCTTACTTATGGCATCTCGTTTTGGACGATTATTTGTGGTTAATAATCCTTGTTGCACACTTAATGGGGCAGCTAAACGATGCCATTTTTGAATTCGTGCATAGTCAGGTAGTTGTTTATTAATTGCGTTAATGTATTGAGCTAACACTGGGTTACTTAGCTTTGAATCGGCGTAAATAATGGCGGTTAAAAAAGGTCGACCTTCACCAAACACAACCGCTTGTAAAATTCCGCTTTGACTTAGTAATAGTGACTCAGGCCACTCGGCACTGATATTGCGCCCCATGCTGGTAATAATTAGGTTTTTTAACCGGCCTTTAATAAATAAGGTATTTTGATGCTGATCGACCAGATCACCGGTTGCATACCACTGGTTTTTGTCGTGAGGTTGATGATTTAAGTAACCTAAAAACAAATCGCCTTTTATAAAAAGCTGGCCATTTTCAATTTTGGTTTGAATATGAGGTAACACAGAGCCTGCACTGTGAAGGTTATCGTTTGTGGGCGTATTTAAACTAACTACAGATGCCGCCTCAGAAAGCCCATAACCTTGGTATACCGGTAAATTTAAGCTACGCGCTTTGGTTAATAGCATTTCACTGACACGCGCACCACCTACCGCAATAAACTGTAACGAACTAGGCGGTTGCCACCCATCTTCTGCAAAAGTAACTAAGCATGCTAATAGTTCAGGCACTAAAATAAGCGTATTTGGCTTAACTTTATCAATAGCAGCTATAAGCTGTGCGGGCTGTTTTAATGCAGTTCCAACAAATCCTAATTCATTTAACGGCATTAAATGCACTGTACCGCCACTTTTTAAAGGGGCATACACACCGGCTATATTTTCAAGCAATACAGCAAGCGGCAATAAACATAAATGAACAGGCTTTTTAATATTAATCTTATCGCACAGAGATTGAGCTACCTGCATTTGGCTCTTTGCAGATAAACACACGCCTTTTGGTTGCCCAGTCGATCCTGATGTAAACGTTACTTTTTGAGTTTCTGGAAAATAACTGACGGCTTTAGCTACAACAATTTCGTAAATATATAACGTGTAAAACTCAAACATAGTAATCAATGCAGTCGGCTCCCCAAGTAAAGGGTTTGCCGTGTCGCTAATAAATAAATTTGCGCCACATTGTGCTAGTACATATTGAGTTTGTTGTTCACTAAAAAAGTGAGCAATTGGCACAGCCACTTTATTAGAAACTGCAGTAGCGGCATCAATAACAAGCCAAGCTGGCGTATTATCGAGCTTATAAGCGACACATTTGCCGTTAAAGCTTTGTAGTATTTTTACTACTTTTTGTATTTGCTGGTTAAACTCATCACCGTTAATTTCAAGTGTTTGCTCTTTATTATGGGCAATAATTAATGGCGGTACTGAATGTGTATTATAGTAATTCATACATTCACCAATGCATTTACCAAAGAATTAATACTTGAGTGGTTTTGCTGCATCAAACTATAAAGCATTGGGGTATTTAATACTTGTTGGTGAGCTTGCTCTAGGCTCACAATGCATACTGTTGGTTGGTTGGCGTAATAGCTGCCCCACTTTAATGGGTTCTCAACTACAAAACTGCTCGCAAGTGCAATTTCAGTACACGTAACACCAAGTAAGCGCAATAAAGCACGCACTTTGTTGGTTGCACAAAACACTAAATGTTTTGCCCCCACACTTTGCAGAGCTTCGTTAACAATAATAAAATGTGCAAGTGTTGCTCTTCGATTTGTAGAGCAGAGATTACCAAGTTCAAAAATTTTATTGCGAGAAATACTTTCATCTAAAAAATCTTCAACGGGTGATGCTAAATATTGCTCAATAAACAATGGCGAAGTTGCTTGCCTTAGCCCTAACGTGCACTTTCCTTGCTCGGTAACGTATTGGCAAAGTAGGGGCATAAAAGAAGTAAGCTTAGCGTTATACGCAACTAAAAAACCTTCTTTCACTGTATTTTCGAGATTTTTTCGATGCACATCATCAATACGAGCACTAATAAACTGACTGTTATTTTGTGTTAAATCTAATGATGTAGAAGTGTGGGCTAATTGCATAAGCTCGCTCATTTAAACCTGTTTATATTTCAGGGTTTAAACTTAACGAGTGAAACTTAAAGAAAACTTAAGAAAAAATTAATTTAAATGAAAAAGCGTCTTAAGTGTTAAATCGCGAGGGCCTAGGCAAGCTAAATAGATCAGAATTCAACTAACTAACAAATTGCTATAACAAAACTTCTTTTTTAAATTAAACTTAGGTTAATTATTACCCTAGGGCCTATTTATCTTTCGAGGTTAAATTTGCAGCAGCATGTTTGGTTTTTAGGCAAGGCAGAGCCCATGTAGTGTGGTTATTCCCCATTAATGGGCGATAACGCAGCATAAATACCAAACATGCGCTGCCCTCTGGGTTCTTTCTAGGGACGATTAACTCTTTGTTGCTCGGTTTTTACTTATTCTTACATGGATGTAAGCCAGTAGGGTAACGCAGGAGCAGTTACCGAGCCCACTAGGTTACAAATCTCGCGCCGCGATTAAATCGCCCCTAGATAGAACAAATTTTAATCCTGAAAGGTCAACAGGCTCTAGCAGCTTTGTATGCATCACGTTAGTATAGTGTTCTACTTAAGTTACATAAAGATAATTACATGAGCATAAAAACAAACGCGTTAATTTACTTTTTAGCTTTTTGCAGCGGCTTTTGCATAATGGGCATTGAGCTTTTAGGTGGGAGAATTCTTGCCCCCTTTTTTGGCAGTAGCGTGCATATTTGGGGCAGTATAATTACTGTGTTTATGCTTAGTTTATCTTTTGGGTATTTACTTGGTGGTAAACTCAGCACTAAAAATGCATCCCTTACCAAATATGGTTTAATATTTTTAATTGCCAGCATTATGGTTGTGCCTATTACATTATTTTCGCAGCCAATAATGGAATTTATATTTACCCATATTGAAGATAGCCGCTACGGCTCGCTCTTAGCGTCAACTGCTTTATTTTTTATACCTACCGTTATTTTAGGCATGATCTCGCCCTACTCTGTGCGCTTACTGGTAACAGATAGCGATAAAAGCGGCCAAGTGGCTGGGCGTTTATACTTTGTAAGTACGCTTGGCAGTGCCCTGGGTACTATAATTACCTCGTTTTACTTTGTACTCGCGTTTGACGTGAATACAATTATTAGCGCCTTTGCTTTAACGCTTGGGGCACTGGGTTTAGTCGCGATTGTTATTAATACCTTGGTTAATAATAAGGGGCTTGCTCATGCTTAAATATTTGCTACTGCCATTAATTGTGTTTTCAGGTTCTGCGTTTAGTAAGGTTATTCATGAAGAACGCTCGCTTTATCGCAATATTATTGTTGAAGAAACGAGCGACTTACGTTGCCTTAAATTTAATACTAAAAGTAGCCAAACAAGCCAAAGTTGCATGTATAAAAGCAATCCCGACAAACTTGTTTTTAATTACACAAAATTGACGTTTGCGAGCCTTTTAGTAGCCGACAACCCTAAAAGTGTACTTATTATAGGATTAGGTGGCGGTACGCTTTCTAACGTTATTCATGAGCTATACCCCACTGCAAAAATTCATAATGTTGAAATAGATCCTGCAGTAACTAAAGTTGCACGCGATTACTTTAACTTTATAGAAAACGACTTAGTGACATCAAGCGTGCAAGATGGCCGCATTTTTATAAAGCGCGCCGCTATTAAAAAGCAAAAGTACGATTGGATTATTTTGGATGCGTTTAACGGTGACTATATTCCGGAGCATTTGCTCACTAAAGAGTTTTTTGAAGAAGTGCAAAGCGTATTGGCCGATGGTGGCGTTATTGCCGCAAATACGTTTTCAAGTAGTAAACTTTATGAGCATGAGTCGGCAACTTACCACGCTGTATTTGGCGACTTTATAAATGTAAGCCGCGAAAATCGCAGCAACCGTATTATTTTAGCGGGACTTAAATCAATACCGAGCGAAGCCCAAATTAACACGCGTGTTAATGCTCTCGCCCCTAAATTAGTAAAATACGGTGTAGATATAAAAGCGATTAGCCAACTTATGCACTTTACTAAAGACGGCCAAGATTGGCCTGCAGATACAAAAGTACTTACCGATCAATACTCCCCAGCTAATTTACTTAACTTTTAAAACTCCCTAAACCTCACCATTTTTATACAGGTGAGGTTTAGCAAATATTTTGCCACTTCCCGCACTTACACATATTTACTTAGCAAGCTAAGTAATGATAAAATAGTTAGCTTGCTAACTATGTTGGGATGGCTATGCCTACACAAAAACCTTTTCACGAGACGCTCGATTTAACAGTTATCGGTAATATGGGCCGAGTTCATCGCTTATGCCGCGAAGCAGTAACCATTGCTGTTGAGCCTTTGGGGCTTACTCAGTCGCGCTGGACTGCACTAATGCATATAAATATGCGTGGTGAGGGACTAACACAACTTGAACTTGCTAATAGCTTGGGGATAGAAATGCCTTCACTGACTCGTACGCTTAAGCAATTAGAGGAGCAATCGTTAATCGTTCGCCGTGTAGACAAACATGATAAGCGCAGTAAAAGACTCTATTTTACTGAGCAAAGTGATGCCATTTTACATTCATTGCAAGAAACCATTTCCGATATAAAAAATCAGTTATACAGCGGTTTATCTGTTGAGCAGCTAGATGCCATTGCATTTGGTTTGATCAAAATAGAGCAAAACGCCCTTAAATGTATTCAAGTTAATAAGTAAGGCTAAAAATGACACCGGATCAAAAGTTTGCACGCTATGTAAGGTTTTCTCTCATAGGGTTTATCTTAGTATTTATTTACTATTTAGTGGCCGATATGGTTTTGCCTGTGACACCACAGGCACGTGTATACCACCCTGTTGTGCAAATATCACCGCAAATTAGTGGCCGAGTCACTAGTGTGCAAGTTAATAATAACCAATCAGTTAAAGCGGGCGATATATTATTTAGTATCGATGAAGGCCCATATAATTTAGCCAAAGAGCAAGCTCAACTCGCGCTTGATGATGCCAAATTACAAAACAAGCGTCTTGATACCAATGTTAAAGCCCTTGAAGCACAAATTAGTGCTGCAAATGCTAAGCAGCATGAGCAACAGCTATTAAAAAGCAGAGGCGAAAAACTCTATACTCAAAAGTCTATATCGGAGCAAGAGCTTGAAAGCATTCGTGCTAACTTTGAGGCCAGTAAAGCAAATGTTGCGGCCCTAGAAGCGCAGTTAGCTGAAGCGGTTTTAGCTAGAGGTGACTCAGGTAATAAAAACTTAGCTATGCGTCATGCAGCTAACCAGTTAGCGCAGGCTGAGTTAAATTTATCCTACACGCAAGTACGTGCACTAAGTGACGGCGTAGTTGCTAACTTACAATTATTAGACGGCGCGTACGCTGTTGCAGGTAGCCCATTATTAGCTATTGTCGCTAAAAAAGCCGACTTAGTTGCCGACTTTAGAGAAAAGTCACTCTCAAATATGAAGCAAGGCACTCAAGCGCGCGTCGTATTTGATAGCCGCCCAGGTGAAGTTTACGACGCAATACTAGAAACATTTGAAGCAGGTGTTAGCAACGGTCAACTTAGTGCAAATGGTTTACTAAGTACAACAGAAACCAGCAATCGTTGGGTACGTGACGCACAGCGTCAACGCATTCATTTAAAGCTCGTAAATCATCAAGACTTAATAGCGAACATGCCAAGCGGGTCACGTGCAACAGTACAATTATTACCCGAATCGACAATTGGGCAATGGTTTGGCTCTGCACAAATTAGATTTATTAGCTGGTTACACTACATTTATTAATGGAGGCTTTATGACTCAAATTGTTAGCCAAGGCCCACAATTAGACTCTAATGGCCTTCGCCAAGCACTACGCATTGCAGGTGGATGCACCCTTGGCTTTACTATTAGTAAATTAATGAACTGGCCTAATGGTATATTTTTTACCGTTTATCCTATGTTGATATTGGGCATGGTACCTACGTTAAGTCGTGGGCTTATAAATCAATTTATAGCATCTGCTGCATTTAGCGCGCTTATAGTGCTGATAATGCAGGGATTATTTTCTCACTTGCCAGTCGTTATGACATTGTTAGTGTTTGGTGTTTTCTGCTTTTTATTTCACCAAATGAGTAGCGGCAGCGCCTTTTTATTTGGCGCTTTAGGCGTGATAAGCCTTTCTATTCAGCTACATTTTTCGAGCTATGTTGATGAAGGAAGTAGTATTTATCCGTTAATTTTAACTAATGGTTTGGCTATATTTTTAACCGTTGTTATTGGAGCATTAATGCATGGCCTATTTCCTGATGTAACCGCAAGGCCCGGGCGAGTAATGCCAGCTAAAGCAAAAGAAAGTATTCGCCATGAGGTATTGTTATGCTCAACCGTGGCTACGCTCTCTTTTGTGGTTTTTCAGGTTCTTGATTTACAAGACTCAATATCTGCGCAGGCAGCTTCTGTGCTTATTTTGTTTTCATTGTGCTGGAAAGCCGCAGGTATGGCTGGTTGGCAGCGAGCAATTGGAACGCTTATAGGGTGTAATGCAGCGTTACTATCGCAACTATTTTTGTATAGTCACTCTGATTTTTTACTTTTTCCGATGGCTATTTTATGGATACTTTCGTTTCTTTTTGCGCGTTTTCATATTTTAGGCGGAGGCATACCTGGTATTGGTTTTGGTGTGTTGACTACGTTTGGTATTTTATTTGGGAACTCACTCGGGCCAGGCCAAGATCTTGTTTATAGCGCAATGTACCGGTTTAGCTCGGTATCGGTGGCTATAATATTAAGTCTGTGCGTTGTGTATATTATGCACCATATACTTAATCGGTTTAGTGTAACTCGCCATCATACTTTTGATTAGGTAAATCTTGTTTTATAAAACTAAAGGCTGCAATTGCAGCCTTTTTTATAAGCTTAGTTAAGCTATTTTTATAATATAAATAAACTATAATTTTGTTTTAAATACTCACCAGCAGCTCTTTGTACACAATAAAGTTTTTAGTCTTTTTGGGTGATAAGGAGCGTAAGCACACCCGCTATAATTCCCCAAAAAGCAGACCCCACTGAGAGTAATGTTAAGTTAGATGCTGTTACTAAAAAAGTAACAATTGCGGCCTCCGTATATTTAGTACTACTAAGGGCTTGCTGCAAACTATTAGCAATGGTGCCAAATAGCGCAATGCCCGCCAAAGCTAAAATAAGTGCCTGCGGTAAACTTGCCACCAACCCGACTAATGTAGCCGCGCACAGCGCCATTAAAATATAAAATGCGCCCGCCGCTATACTCGCCCAATAACGTTTATCATGATTTTTATCCGCTTCATCACTCATACAAATAGCAGCAGTAATAGCGGCTAAATTAATAGAATAAGCTCCAAACGGGGCGGTAAGCATATTTACAAAACCAGTCACATTAAGAGACGCAGATATAGGCGCTTTATATTTATGCGCTTTTAAAACAGCAATACCCGGTAAATTTTGCGAGGTCATGGTAACTATATAAAGTGGTAAACCTATGCTAATGCATGCTTGCAAGTGAAAAACGGGTTCAATATAAGCAAATTCGCTCATTTTCCAGTGCAGTGCGCTGGTATCAATATGGCCCATTTGCCAAGCGAGTAGTACACCTATAATAAGCACACTTAACATAGCAAAGCGGGCAAAAAAGCGTTTACCAATAAAGTACATAACAACCATTAAGCCAATCACTAAAGGCATGTCGTTCATAAAATTAAAAACATCAATACCAAAGGTAACAAGTACGCCGGCCAACATGGCGCACGCAAGCTCACTTGGAATACGGTTCATTATTTTTTCAAACCAGCCCGTCACCCCCGACAAAAAAACGAGCAATGCACTGAGCATAAACGCGCCAATAGCCTCGTTTAAGTTATACCCTTGTGCACTTGAAATCAGTAATGCAGCCCCCGTGGTAGACCACGCAATTAAAACAGGCACTTTGTAATAGTACGACAAACCTATTGACGTTGTGCCCATCACTAAACCAAGCATTAAAATCCAACTAGCTACTAAATCGGGCGTGCCTCCAAGGGTTATCACCACCTGATAAATCAATGCAATGGAACTCGAAAAACCAATAATTACAGCCACAAGCCCTGCTGTAATTCGGTTAAGCAACTGATCAGACACCTTCATAAATCCCTCGTAATGCCATTTATGCAGCACACAACATACGTGCCCGATAAATGCATTGCAATTAGCGATTAGTTTACAAAGAGTGAAAAAAATTCACTTTTTATTTTTTATTGTAATTAACGTCAAAAAGTCACTTTTAACCATTGTATTTAACTAAACAAACAAGTACCCACAAACGCGCCAAAGGCCGCATAAACCCTACAAAAAACCAATACTAAAAAGAGTGAAAAACATACCAAAAATAAATATCCTTATATTTTATAAGGAATTATGAAATTTAGAATTAATTCTTTTCGGTTACATTTATTATCTTGATCTAATCCATTTAATAATATAAAACGTAACAAACAGTTAACCAAAAACACTAAAAGAGAAACAAATGAAGAGATCTGTCGTCTTACTAATTGCTATACCATTATCGGCATTTGCAGTTTATGGGCTATTTTTTAATGCAGATGAAACGGGCGAACCTATCGCGCCTGTTGCTATTGATTTTGTTCCTATTGATTTACAAAAAACGCGCAATACACATCCCCCTGCACCTATTGATATGAGTAAAGATCCAATTACCGTTAAACCCATTGTTGCCCCTGACAACAATTTACCGTTTGAAGAATTTGATGCCGTAAATCGCCTATCCGACAAAGCAAAGCAAGTGCTCATAAACGCAAAAGTTTTACCTACCGACTTACATAACGAAGCCTACATTGAGTTTGATTTAAATTCTTTACAGGCTTTAGAAACTGGCGAAAATTTTGATTTAGCTATTCCGCAAACAGCCGAAACATTCACCGCAGAAGTGACTAATGTGGTTGAGTCTGAAAATGGCGATAAGAGCATATTTGGCAAAATAGTGGGTGTTGACGGTCGCATGCATAATACCGTTTTAACGGTAGGTAAAGATGCCGTATATGGTCAATTTACTGCGCCTTCTGGCAATTATGTATTCGAAAGTAAAGGTAAGTACGGATGGATTGCAGCAAAACGCGATTTATATAAAAGCCACATAGAGCATGATGTAACCGCACCAAAACCCAAATCAGATAAAAGCATCGATATATTTGCACCAAAAATTGATGGCTAACCAATAATCAAAATATAAAAAAACAACTAAAGCCGCACTATAAGGCAGCTTTAGTGTGTCTGCTTTTTATGAGCTCAACCAAGTTAAAAACAAGTTCCAACCACAACAAGAGTAAGGAAATACAATAATGAAAAAAGTAATCACAACAACCGCACTGGCTGCGGCATTATGTGCAGCAAGTGTTGCACAAGCAGAAACAATCGATATCGGTATTTTATATACCGACCAATCAGCTGCTGCAACTAGCAATATTGACACTAAAATAAATCAACTAATTGCTTTTAGTAATCAGGTATATAGCCAAAATGGCGTTGATATAACACTACGCTTAGCTGGCAAACAAAACCTAGGTGACTATGCAGTAACGCCGTCTGAGGATTGGTTAGATTCGGTTACAAATAGCAGCTACGTAGATGGTTTACGCAGCGATTGGAAAGCCGACATGATTGCCGTATTAGGTACTGGTCAAAGTGCTGGCAATGGGCTTATTTCATGTGGTTTAGCATGGGTTGGCCAAGGCACTAATGGCAATCTATACAGCTCAATGAGCAGCCGTATGTACTCAATCACTGCAATTGATTGTGGTGCAACTACATTTGTACACGAACTTGGTCATAACCAAGGTTTAGCGCATTCACGCAAACAAGGTGACACGTCTGGCGGTGTATATGTAGATGGCATGGGTCATGGCGTACAAAATGAATTTGCAAGTATTATGGCTTACCCGCACGTTTACGGTAGCGCAACTCAGTACGATTACTTCTCTAACCCTGGCTGGAGCGTAAACGGTATTGCATTTGGTATTACAAACCAAGCGCATGCAATTCGCACAGTTACTGCTACAAAAACAAGTATTGCTAACTTTAAATAAGCTGCCCAATAAAAAAGTGGGCTAAATAGCCCACTTTAAAGTTTTAACATGTTCTTCCCTGCAGAGCGCTTACGCGCTCTTTTAGATTAAGCTAATGCACAACGATTTTTTGCTTAATTGCTGGCATTAATGTTTTACCATTGCCGTCTACTTTGTTTAACAATTTAAGTCCCATCACTTTTGCAAGTACTGGGTAAATATCAAGATTATTTACTTCTTTAAGGCTTACACCTTGTTTAAATGCAGGGCCTACAGCAATAAATGATGCTGCCATATCCTCGGTATATGCATAACCGTGAGTCCCTAAATAGGTTGGTTTTTTACCATTGGTAAATACCGCTGGCGCTGTAGTTTGCACCACAATATCGCCTACGCGAGTGCCTTTATTGTAATGATACGCTGCTAATTGCTCGTCAGTTAATACTGTATAACGACCGTTTGACGCATCTCGTAAACGCGCTTTGTAACCTTCAATATCAGCGTTTTTAGCATCCGGTTGGGTATAAATAAGTAAACGTGGGCCAGTATTTTTAACTAAAAAGTTTTCATCTTGAGGCAGTGTGGTTACATCAATGCTTTTATCTGGATCTATACTCGTCATACCATGATCCGACACAATAACTAAGTTTACCTCTTGCTCTAATTTACTTAAGCGAGTTTGTAATTGCCCCATTAATTCATCAAGCTGTTTAACTGCATCACGCGTTTGTGGTGCGTCTGGCCCAAATTCATGGCCCATGCTATCAACTAGCGAAAAGTAACTCGCAATAAAACGTGGGCGCTGTGCTTTTGGTAAACTTAACCACTGAATAATTTGATCAACACGGCTTTGGTAATCGCTGTATTTAGAATAGTGATAAAAGTAATCTGGTGTCATGCCGTTAAATAATGCATCTGACTCAGGCCAAAAATAAGTAGCCGATTTAAGTCCCTGCATTTTGGCTAAATTCCAAAGCGGAATACCCTTTACCCATGTGCTATCGCCCAATGCTTTGCCCATGCTGTAACAGTCGTTTTTACGCGCTTTATCACAAAAGCTATTATCAACAATGCCATGGTTTACTGGCAGTAAGCCCGTAATAATAGAAATATGGTTAGGAAACGTTTTAGTTGGATAAACAGGTATTAGTTTTTGTGCGCGAACACCGCGCTCGGCCATTGCTTTTAAATTTGGCGCGCCGTGTTTTTCAATATAATCCCAACGCAGGCCATCAATTGATACAAGCACCACAGTTTGCTCTTTTGCAGCAAATGCGCTGTTCATTCCTAACATTAGGCAAATTGATACTGCCTTTAAAATCCACTGTTTCATTATAAACACCTATAAATGCACAACAATTACTCAAAAAATTATTTTAAAGCAAGTTGTTACTTTATGATACAAACTGATAGATTAAACCCTGTATATTAAAGACAAATGACTATGTGCTAAAAACTATGCCAGTCATCAATTGTAAAAAAGGACAAGTATAAAGATGACCATAGATTTTAGTAAAAAAATAACGCCAGCACGAATGTACCGCACAACCTCTAACTTACAGATGGCGCTAGAAAGCGACCGTGGACGTATTATTAACAGTGCTGCTATTCGCAGGCTGCAGCAAAAAACACAAGTGTTTCCGCTTGAGCGCAACGCAGCTGTACGCTCTCGCCTTACCCACTCGCTTGAGGTACAACAGGTTGGTCGTTTTATAGTGCAACGTATTTTTGCTAATTTAAGCTACGAGCAACAAAAAGATTACGGCTTAACCGAGCTAGAGCGCCCGCTAGAAAGCCTAGTAGAAATGGCCTGCCTAATGCACGACATAGGCAACCCACCGTTTGGGCATTTTGGCGAAGCTGCTATTAACCACTGGTTTAATAACAACCTAGCAAGCGTAACACCCGAGCGCTGTAAAGAACCAAACACCGGTATAGGTGTTGTTTTTAAACACCTTGCGCTTGATATTTGTAACTTTGAGGGCAACGCCCAAGGCATACGTATAATTCATTCTTTGCAAACGCTTAATTTAACCTACAGCCAAAGTGCTGGTATTTTAAAATACACTCGCCCTGCTGGGCTTGATGTAAAAGACATTCCGCAAAATAAAAACTATTTAATGAAAAAAGTAGGTTACTACTACAGCGAAAAAAACTTTGTTGAAGCGCTACAAAAAGAGCTCACTACTGAGCCTTACTGCCGCCATCCTGCAAGTTACATAATGGAAGCCGCCGACGACATTTCGTATTGCCTAGCCGACATAGAAGACGCCGTAGAAAAAGACATAATAAGCACTGAGTTGCTGTGCGAAAAACTTAAAAGTAGTTACAAAAAAGTATTAATAAATCTGTTAATCGACGACGCTCAACATCAAAATTTTGTAGACAAAGCCGTAGACTACGCACTAGAGCGTGCACAAGCACAACCCTATAATTTTAATAGTGAATTTTTTATATACCTGCGGGTTGCATTGCTACATCCGCTAGTAAATCACGCCGCAAAACGCTTTATCGAAAATATAGAACCTATTTATCATGGCGATTTTAACCAAGCGCTTTTAGAAGATAGAAGCCATCTACATGCAGTAACTAAAACACTAAAGCAGGTAGCGCTTGAGCATGTATTTTCAAACAAAGAAGTCGAAAAATTAGAGCTACAAGGGTATCGCATAATTAATGGTTTGCTCGATTGCTATAAACCATTACTGCTACTAAACAAGGATGACTTTAAGCGTGCACTAAATGGCGATTCACGTTTATTAATAGAGTCGCGACTTGTTAAAAAGCTCTCTAAAAAGCACTTAAATAGTTACCAACACGCAATAGATGCGATGCAAGAAGAGCCCGATCACTTTGCGGCATACGAGTTTTATTATCGTTGTAGATTAATCCAAGATTATATAAGCGGTATGACCGACCAATTTGCTTACGATGAATATCGTAGCCTTATGGTTATTGATTAGTTGTATTACTCTGGATAATTTTTAATTTTGCGCTTAAAATCAAACTATTAATATTTAAGCGCGCATAACTTCATGATATCAAAACTAATTAGATTTACCCTTTGCTTTGCCTTATTTTATAGTGCGCAAAGTGCTGCATACAACGAAGCTATGTGCATTTTAATTAAACAAGAAATGCAGCAAAATAGTAATAATAAAGCGAGTCAAAAATATCGTAAAGCTGCGCGTGATTACAAAAATAACTGTAATAAGCCAAAAGAAATTCAAGCACAACCTAAGCCCCAAATAATAGAGCCTGAGCCGACTATTATTACTCAGCCACAACCTAAAATTGTTGAACCTGCCCCTGTAATTAAACCTACTGAAGAAGCTGTTAAAGAAAGCATCAACGAGCAAACCCTTAATTTAACTAATGATCAAAAACAACAAATAAACGATCAGCTAAATACCAACAGTAACGAAATAGTAATTGATGCAGAGCCAACAAAAGCAGCACCCGAGCAAGTAGTTATAGAGCAAAAAAACGAAGCTGTGATAGAGCAAGTAAAACCGGCGACGCCAGAGCAAAGCGTTCAACCTACGCCTGAAAATCCTGTACTTGTAAAACCAGCACCGGTGTTAACTAAACCAGCGCCTGTAATTGCGCCGCAACCTGTAGCACAAAGCCCAAGCTCGTTACTTTTACCCACTTTAATACTTGTTATAGTGGTACTTATTGGCGCTATAGTAGTCGTGCGCCTGCGCCGTGCAAAACAAAGTAAAACGATGGCAGAACCGACTATAGCGGCTCCACCTGAAGTTAAATCAGAAAAAATTGCTACGCCAGCTAAACCTGAAATTAAAGAAACAAAGCCAGTACAAACAACAAAAGAGCCAAAGATTGAGCCTGTCGTCATTAACGAAGCAACTCAAAATAATAAAGCAGTTGAGAGCAGCGTAGCGACAAATGAAGAGTCAGTGGAACCTACTAACACAGCGCAGATCTCAGATGAGCAAAACAACGTAGTTACTCCATCGCAAACAAGTGAAATTGAGTCTGCACAAATGGAGCCAGCAGATACTTTAGAGCAAACAAGTACCGCTACGTTTAACGAAGTAAAACAAAAACCTGAACCTAATACCGCCGAGTTTGAAGCCGCCGCTAAAACAACCTTAGAGCGCATTAAAAATGCCAGCAGCTTTAATGAGCCAGAGGTACGCGACTTTGACCCAGATGCAAAGCCAGTAAAAAAACAACGTAAGCACTATACAGCGCAAGTAACGGAATCTGCGCCAATAGAAGCCGAACATAACACTGTAGAGCCGGTTATTACTACTCCTGAGCCAGTAACAGCGAGTGAGCCGGTTATAGATTTACACGCTCCAGAGCAAATATCTGACGCTCAATCGACTACGTATACAACCGAGCAAGACTTTAAAGAACCAGAGGTGCGTACATTTAACCCAGATGCACCATTACCTGGTGAAAAGCCGATGCCTAAAAAAGAAGACGCGATACCTGAGCAAGCACAAACAACACCGCTAGTTGATGAGCCAGTAATTGAGCCTAAAAAAGCGGTCAGTAACAATCCATTTGCTAACTTATCGTTAGACTCAAGCTGGGATCCTGACTCGGCTGAAAAGCCCAAAATAGAAGAGAAAAAACGCGCCCCTAAATCACAAGCATTAATAGATGCAGAAGAACGCGCTAAAAACATGCAAACCAAATAGTAAGTTTTAAAGTAGCGCCTCATATTTGAGGCGCAGTTTTAGTAACCAAATAATTAACTGCTTTTTTACCCCATATTACTTACACTCTTATCCCATCCTAAAATGCGCCCTAGTAATTAGAAGCTTCACTCTCGCGCAAACAAGCTCTGCGCCTAGTGCAATATTCAAGCTTGAGAGTCTTTTGTAAGCCTACAACTTGTTGACGCGATGGGTGCAGAGCATACATTTAACAGGTGGTATTTTTAGACTGGAGTTTACGGCTACGTTATACGTAGCCTTAAATTAAGCTAACTTGGTCAACATGCCCTAATTAAAAGTCCTAGTTAACAGCCCTAGCGGTACGTTTATTTTTAAGCTTTAACCCGCCAATTAATAGCAGTGGCCCTATAAACATAGCAAGTCCATACACGCCACCGGTAACCGCGTATTCTGGTTTATTCAAAAAGCTAATAGCAATTAAAATAGCTAACGATGCATTTTGAATTCCAACCTCAATTGAAAGCGTCAGCGAATCAGTTAAATTTAATTTTGAACACTTAGCAATTAACCAACCAACAACCATTGAACCAATATTAAGTGCTATGCACGCCCAAAATACATCGTTAAATGAGCTAACTAATAAATCGCGCTCTTTTATTACTAGTGCGGCAATCATCATAAGCATAAAAAACAACGAGAAGCGTCTAAAAAACGGCTCTGCTTTAATGGCAAAATCACTTTTAAAGTGACGTAACCAAATGCCTATAGCAACTGGCACTAAGGTAATAAAAAATAGCCCTAATGAAGTAGTTAAAATAGAAAAAGTAGCATCGTCTGCTGGGGCAAACTGACTCATAGCAAAGCCAATAATAAACGGTGTGGTTATTATACTAATTGCGGTAGAGGCAGCGGTTAAACTTACCGAAAGCGCTAAATTAGCTTTAGCAAGCTGGCTTACTACATTTGACATAGTACCGCCTGGGCAGGCAGCTAATATCATTAAACCAATAGCGATAGGCGTTGGTAAGTTAAGTAAATAACACAGCCCTAATGCTAATAAAGGCATTGCTACAAGTTGGCCTATTAAACCCATAACAATGGCAAGCGGGCTTTTAAATAGACGAGTAAAATCGTTTGTTGTAAGCCCAAGACCCATACCAAACATAATAAGTGCAAGAGCGAGCGGAAGTATTACTTCAGTTAATATAGATGCATTCAAATTAGACAGCCTCGTTTGTTATTGTTTTTAATTGGAGTGTTAATTTTTAAGTTAACTGTATACCAATTCGCTTAATTAAGTGATCTATTTTGAGGATGGAAAAACGTGTTG
>NZ_WTKS01000027.1:0-27673 GCF_011378625.1 Pseudoalteromonas sp. c7(2019)
AATTACCGAAATAACTATTCTGTTGGTCACTCAGTTTTCAATTGAGACTCTAAATTTGTTTGCCTCGCTAATTACCCATAAAGAGTAAGTAGGTTGGCTGTTAGAACTCAATCTGTACGAGTGCCCACACAGATGATTGCTTTATATTGTTAAAGAACGTTTTGATTCGCTTTAGCGTCTCAAGGGATGCGAATAATACACCCTTTATTTTTCGAGTCAACACTTAGTTTTAAACTTTCTTTTTGGAAGATTTAAAACCGAAGTTTTATTTAACTCTCTGAGTTGTTCCTGCCTCGCTATGCGTTGGCGTTTCCCGTCTCAGTGGGGTCGCATTATAGGGAGATCCGAAAACAGATCAACCCTTTTTTTAGATCTTTTTACTGTTCGAACAAAAATAGAACAAAACCATGTAAAACCATATGAAAACCTTCCTAAGATGATGCTTTTTTGTGCTCTTATTTATTATTTAATACAAATATCATTGCTATGTTTGATTTAGACGTTAAGATAGCAAGTTCACAATGTTAAATTAATGTTTATTTCCTGTTTATTGGTAGATCTAAAATGAAATTACCCGATCAAAAATCTTTTATCTTCTCTGTTATTCTTGCTGTAGTTGGTTTTGTTGTTGTTGAGTTCGCTTTAGGCGGCTTAGCTTTAAACCCTGCATTACTATTTGGTGCTGGTTTATTAATAGGTGCGATTGCTATTGCTGCAATGTCATCTGATGTGACTGAAGAAGCTGAAGTTAAAACAAAAACGCTTTATGTTGGTAACCTTCCTTATCGTGCAAACGAAGGTGTGGTTCGTGCATTATTTGAAGAACAAGGCAAAGTATTCAATGTTCGTTTATTAAAGGATAAGAATACTGGCAAGCGTCGTGGCTTTGGTTTTGTTGAAATGGCGCAAGCTGATGCAGACAATGCAATTGCTAACTTGAACGATAGCGAGTTCCAACAACGTACTTTAAAGGTACGTGAAGCAAAACAAAAACAAGAAGATGATTCTAATGCTCTACGTACTGAGACGGATCAGTCAGTGTAACTAGCTTTACCGCTAGCTTATTGCTAAACACATCAGCCGTTGCATAATATTGCAGCGGCTTTTTTATGTCTGTTAGTTTATTCACACAGAAGTTAAGTTGGTTAAGTAGGTAGTTGACTCTGTTTGCTATCGCTACACCTGAATCAAGTAATTTTACATTCCCTTCAAAATACTGACTAATAGGCTCTGCTAATATTGGAAAGTGCGTACATCCTAATACAAGTACATCTATAGTTTTATCTATATGTAGGTCATCAAGCACTTGATGCAACTTGTTTGTATCCAAAGACTCTGTAAAAAAGTATTGCTCAGCTAAAGTTACTAACTCCACACTGCTATATAGATTAACGGTTACATTACGTGCATGGTCAGTAATTAATGTTTTAGTGTATGAACTGGCGACCGTTGCCGGTGTGGCTAATAAGCCAATATGATTTGAACGTGTTAACTCTGCCGCAGGCTTTATTGCTGGCACAACACCCACTATAGGAATATCTGTCATTTGGCGAACAGCGCTAAGTGCAGATGTAGAAGCGGTATTACACGCTATTACAATTAAATCAACGTTAAGCGTATTAGCTTTGATGAAATGAATAAGTGAGCATAATCGGTTAATGATTGTTTTTTGGGATTGAGCACCATAAGGTAGTAATGCATTATCCATAAAATAACTGTACTGAGCATTGGGGATACTTTGCTTTATATGCTCAAGTACAGTAGTTCCACCAATACCTGAATCAAAGACCATTATATGCGCTGACAAACTACCGTTCCCACTTTACTTTAAGAACGGCAGTTTGCCATGAGGTATTTATAAAAGAAAGTAGTTTAACTTTGCGTGGTTTCTAAATCAGCAAGCTCGTCGGCTGCCGAATTTAACTGATTAAGGTTTTCGAACATAGACTTTGTGTAATCTACTAACTTATCTATTTGCTCCTGATCTTGATTTAACCATTGGAGAATGCCAGCTAGCTGATTTTGTAATCCAAGCTCACCCGCTTTTTCAAAAGCATTTTTAAGGTCGTCATTAAAAGGAGCTAAACCCTCCGCTACTTGTTTTTCTGGTGCTGGTCTATATTCTTCATAGCTTTTAACTGTTGCTATTGTTTTTGTTTGGCGTAAATCCATAGAAAAAGCCACCAGCTGATCGCTGTCTAAACTCAGCTCTTGCGCTTGTTCAAATGCTTCATCTAAATCACCACCAAAAAAGGTTTTACTTAAATCTTGTAAGTCTTCCATCATTACATTAATAGCTTCTTGCTCTTGCTCATTTAAGTCACCATTAACCGACATCGAAAATGATACCTGTCGAGATTGCGATGATGAGCTTGCAAACGACTCGCCATTATTGTTTTGCTGATAGCCACTTGCCGACTGAGATTCAAATGCATCTGCAAAGCTAATACTTACCTCGTCACCTTCTGCGGTGGTAAATTTATACTCTGCATTACTCGTCATACTGACATATTGAGCCTGGCTTATATTTACGCTGGCTGGTTGTGGGTTAAATAACGACTCTTCAAACTTATCCAGCCCATTGTAAATTCCCTCTTTGGACTTATTAATCCCCTCTTCCATGTCATCATTAAATACGCCTGTACCTTTGAGTTCATCAACAGCGTCGTCAATCCCTATTTGGACTCCTTTGCGCGCGTCGCCTAACATATCTTTGAGCTTTTCGTCATCAGCGCCGTTAGCTTTTGCTTTATTAACAGCACTACTTACAAAATCGAGTACGTTTTTTACTATTTCATCAAAATCAAATAGTGGTTTATCTGCTTTTTTTTCTGCGATAGGCAATCCAAGCTGCTCAGCCATTTTATCGCCAAGCACCTTTGCGGCCAACTCTCGGCCTCGTTGTTGATAGCTATCTTGAGGAGACGTAATTGTAGGTTGCTGTATATCAGCTTTATTATTGAATTTATTGATGTTGTTGTTTGGCGTAAAGCCATAATTACCTATTTTCATGATTCGTCTCCTAAGCGTGCGTAGTTTATTATCGGCTATAACAATAAAAACTAAAGTACAATGTTCAATAAAACAGCATAAATGCTAGCCAAAACTAGACAAATACGCAGCGCTCCCTACAATAGCGCCGATAAACAGATCTTAGATAAGGTAGTAGCGTTAATGGCAGTTATTAAAATAGATACCACACAGTACCAAACGCAGTTAAGTGAAAAAGAGCAGCGTATTAGTGCACAATTCCAACGTTTTGGTGTGGAGCAACTAGAAGTATTTAGCTCAGAGCCAACTAACTACCGCCAACGTGCTGAATTTAGAGTATGGCACGACGGTGACGATCTGTTTCACATTATGTTTGATCAACAAACAAAAGAAAAAATCCGTGTTGATACATTTGATCCAGCAGCGCCTCTAGTTGGTGAAATAATGCAGGTGATGATTGAGCATCTTAAGCCTTGTGAAATATTACGTCGTAAGTTATTTCAAATCGATTACCTATCCACGCTAAGCGGTGAAATTTTAGTAAGCTTGCTTTATCACAAACCACTTGATGATGAATGGTTAAGTGAAATTAAAGCGCTTAAAGAAAAACTAAGCAGTAAATACAAAATTGACTTTATCGGTCGTGCTCGCAAACAAAAAGAAGTGCTGGGTGATGACTTTGTAACTGAGCGTTTAACAGTTAATGGTCAAGAGCTTATTTATCAACAAGTAGAAAATAGCTTTACTCAGCCTAATGCAAAAGTAAATATTAATATGCTGGAGTGGGCGCAAGATTTATGTAAACCACTTAAAAATGATTTATTAGAACTGTATTGCGGTAACGGTAACTTTTCAATTGCGTTAGCGGGCTGTTTTAATAAAGTATTAGCAACAGAAATATCAAAATCATCTGTTCATTCTGCTCAATACAATATTGCTAAAAACAACGTAGAGAACCTAGATATTATTCGTATGTCGAGTGAAGAGTTTACTCAAGCAATGAATGGCGAGCGTACTTTCTCTCGTTTAGACGGTATTGACCTTAAAAGCTATGACTGCCAAACCATATTAGTTGATCCACCGCGCGCGGGCATGGATGAATTAACGTGTGACTTAGTGGCTAACTACGAAAGCATAATTTATATATCGTGTAATCCTGAAACCCTTGAGCGTGACCTTGATCACCTAACACGTACGCACAACGTTAAGCGCTTTGCTATATTTGATCAGTTCCCATATACACATCACATTGAGTCGGGTGTTTTCTTGCAGCGCAAATAAATACGCTCAGTAAACGTTACCCATAAAAAAAGCTCCTTGTAGGAGCTTTTTTAGTTTTAGCTAAACTTACTTGTTAGCTAAGTAATTAATCAGTTTGCTAATATCTTCTGGTTCAGTAATACCCGACTCACGACCTAGGTTTAATTTATACTTACCATTTACAATAAATGTAGGTACGCCACGTAGTGCGCCTTTTTCTTTAAAGTAGTCTTGATCGCGTTTCATTTTAGAGCTCAGCGTTCGTACCGAGAAGCTTTTAAACAGCTTATCAAACTTATCGCCATCAACGCCCTGCGCTACAAATATATCTTTTACATCTGCAAGCTCATTAAAACTAGCGCGCTTTGTATGAATATGATTAAAGATTGCAGAGACAATTTTATCTTTTTGCGGAAGCACTTCTGCAGTAGCGAGTGCTTGGCTCATCATCTGTTGGTTTTCTGGGTCGCGTACACCTACAAAATCAACATGGCTCTTTTTAAATTTAACGTTTTTATCAAGCTTAGGCTTAAACTCACCAATTAGTGCTTCCATGTTATTACATGCAGGGCAGTAAAATGAGAAAAACTCTTTAATTTCTGGCTTTTTAGTTGCGCGCTCAGAAACAACGTCGTAATGCACGCCTTCTTCATACGTTGCTGCAAAGCTTGTTGCCGCCATAGGAAGTAGTACTGCAAGCAAACCTGCTTTAACTAATTTAATCATTATTATGCTCCGAAATTTATAGTGCTAATAAAAACGCTACTAACTCATCAAGTTCTTTTTGATTTTTGATGGTGTTGAGGTTTATTTTATATTTATCGTTAACAATAAAAGTAGGTACACCTGTAAGTGCGCCTAATTTTGAATATTTATTTTGTTTGTTTTGCATTGCTTGCTCAGCCGAAATAACAGGCATGCTTGCAATTTCTTGATCAAACGTTGCGCTATCAATACCGTTTACTTCAAGTAATTTTTTAACGTCTTTCATTTCAGTTAAAGGAGCACGCTGAACATGAATACTTTTAAAAATTTGATCGCTAATACTCTGCGCCTGACCATGCTGCTTAGCAATTAAGTAGGCAAAGCTTAAATTACTTTGTGCTTGTGGCGACACGCCACCTAAAAAGTTCACGTGGTTTTTAATAAACTCCGCGCCTTCTGGCAAGCCTTGTTCAATTGCTTTTGCTACTGGTTCAAACTTAAAACAATGTGGACAGTAAAATGAGAAAAATTCGGTTACTTGTGGTGATGTACTTTTGTCTACATCAATAACAGTGTATTGATTATCAACTTCAAACTGTGCAGCAAGTGCTGCAAATGGTAAACATAAAAGTAATAAACTCAGTTTTAATTTTTTAAGCATTTGTATCTCGTTGTACTTGTCTTTAAATAAAATATTACGGCAATAACTTTAACGGTGCTTCTTGCAGTGCTGCAAGTTGCTCCTTCAGTGCTAAAATTTGTTGCTCCCAGTATTTGTCATCAGCAAACCATGTAAAGTTCCGCACAAAGGCAGGATCGCTCCATCGTTTAGCTACCCATCCCATATAATGGATAATACGCATCGCTCGCAGCGGTTCAATTAATTTGAGTTGAGAGTGATCAAAATCACAAAACTCTTCATACGCATTCACAAGGGTGTCTAACTGTAACAGTTGCGTCGCTCTATCGCCACTGAGCATCATCCATAAATCTTGGATTGCAGGACCTTGGCGGCTGTCATCTAAATCAACAAACATGAGCGCATCACCTGCCCACAAAATATTACCAACGTGGCAGTCACCATGTAAGCGAATACTTTGCACATCTTTATACTGTTTTTGCGCCTGCTCTATCACTAAATCTAAAATAGTATAAAAGGCAGTATTTATTCCCATAGGCACTAAGTTACTTTTTTGAAGATGAACTTTGGCTGTATGTAAATACTCCTCGCAGGTAACTGTTGGCCTATAAGTAAAAGGCTTTGTTTTAGCTACTTGGTGCATACGGCCAATTAAACGCCCCATTACATCAAGTTGATCTAAGTTATCAACCTCAAATAAACGCCCGCCGACACTTGGAAACAACACAAACAAATAACCTTCGTGTTCAAACAAGCTTTTCCCATTATATAAAATAGGGACAACAACAGGCACTTCTGCTTCTGCCAGTTCAAATGCAAAGTCATGCTCTTCTTGAATTTGCTCTTTACTCCAGCGCTCTGGACGATAAAACTTCACTACGTAACGCAGACCATCATCGGCTTTAAATTGGTACACTCTGTTTTCATAGCTATTGAGTGCCAACAAACCAGATTCGGCGTACACACCTACGCTTTCTATTGCATCGAGTATTAGGTCAGGTGTTAAGTCAATAAAACTAAATTTACTCATACTCTTCTTATATAAAATAAAAAGCGGGTTATATACCCGCTTTTGTTAATTGCTATATCAACTTACCTATTTAAGGTAGGTTGTGATTATCGCGCTTTAAAAAAGTTACTCGACTGCGATATTGTCTCATCCGGCTCATCTACCGGTGAAAGCACAAAGTTAAACTCTGTCATCGACACCTTCAAATCATAAGGGTCCATTACAAGCGACAATGGCACATTATGAGATTGCCCTGCCTGCACAGTAAATGACTGCTTACCAATATACTTAAAGTTATCTAACCCTTGCACTTTAATATTAAAGGTTTGCTCGTACTGCGCTTTATTAATTACCTTTAATGTATAGGTGTTCTCTACTAAACCATCAAAATCGACACGATATAATTGATTTCGATCACGAATGATATCAAAGTCCATTGTTTTACGCAGCGCTATATTAGCTACAAGTGCTCCCGTAAGCACAACAAGTATGACCGTGTAACCAATGATTTTAGCTCGTAGTGGATTCGTTTTATTTTCTGGGGTTTCGAGGTTTCGCTCTGTCGTATATGAAATAAGCCCACGCGGGTATTCCATTTTATCCATTACGCCATCACACGCATCAATACATGCACCACAGTTAATACACTCAGCTTGTAACCCATTTCTAATATCAATACCTGTTGGGCACACTTGAACACACAAGTTACAGTCTATACAGTCGCCTAGCTCTAAATCTTCATGATCTACTTTACGTGAACGAGGACCACGGCTTTCACCACGGCTTTCGTCGTACGTTACAGTGTATGTATCTTTATCAAACATAGCTGATTGAAAACGAGAGTAAGGGCAAATGTGTAAACACATAATTTCTCGCATCCAACCGGCATTACCATAGGTACACGCAGCAAAGAAAATAATACTGACTAGTGCATAACCACCCACGTTAAACGTTACAAAATCAGGAAGTAACTCTCTGATTGGCGTAAAGTAACCCACAAAAGAAATAGCGGTATATAACGAAAACAATACCCAACTAGTATGCTTTGCCGTTTTACGCCAAAACTTATCAAAATTCATGGGTCTTTGATCGAGTTTTTTACGCTGATTAGCTGTGCCTTCAAGCTTTTCTTCAAACCAAATAAAAATAAAGGTCCAAACAGTTTGCGGACATGTGTAGCCACACCACACCCGTCCATAGAAGGTGGTCACTAAAAACAGCGCAAATGCTGCCAGCATAAAAATAAACGCTAATATGGTAAAATCTTGAGGCCATAGCGTTAAACCAAAAATATTGTATTTTTGACCAATTAGATCAAACAGTACTGCTTGCTGGCCGTTAAAATTAATCCAAGGAAGTAACATAAACGCAAGTAGGCCTAAAAAGCCAATGCGCTGCCTAAGTAATTGATGTAGGCCTTTTACGGCACGCACATAAATACGATTTCGGGGATTGAACCTATCATCTTGACGGCTTAAATCCGGTTTTTGGATTTTCACCTCTACAGGGATATTCTTTACTTTAATTTGCTTGTCCATCGAAGTTCCTCAACGCCGCTTGGAAATAAAAATCCAGCAATACTCAAGTACTCTATACTTAAAGCTAGCAAGTTACTTGCTAGGCAGATTTACTTTAATAAATTGCCTTCTCGAATACTTTCAGATATTTCAGAAATATCTGACTGCTGTTAACCATTATAACAATGTTGGTTAAAATTACTGGCATAGATCGCTAATAATTTATTCATCCCAGTTACTTGCTTTTAAAATGCAGTTTATTACACTGCATGGTAATTCAACCCTACTTAGATCAAGGTTTACGTATCCATGAAAAAATTTATTATTTTGGTAGTTGTGATCCTTGCCTTTTTTACAATCGATCATCCGCTTATAAAAGAACCTCGCGAAAGGTTATTAGGTGAAGGCATTGGTTTTTTAAGTGATGCAAGTAAGGTTAACAGAAGCCCTGCTGCAAATATGGCTAAAAATAGAATCAGCACTCAACTTAAATTGTCTGAATCTGAGGGTGAGTACGTAGAAAAAACGTTTACAACAGATGACTCTGTTCAGTTATTTCACCTACGCTATTGTCGTGAACGTGACTTAAACCTTTATTTTTATGGCGATCGTTTAAATACAGTATGTAAAATAGTGACTGAAGCATTAGAGCAAAAGCGAGCAAAGTAGTGGATTTTTCAGGATTAAATAAAAAAGCAAGCGACTCATTTCATAAACAACGCAATATGCTCAAGCAATTAGCACAAGGCAAAACGTTAAAGTGTGAGAAGTGTAATGGGGTTTTAACACTTAATTTAGCCACCAGTGAACCTGGTAAAGGCGTAGTAAAGTGCAAACAAGGCTGTACGGATATTATATTAGAGCTAGGCACTTAGATTAAACTAAGCGCCTGGTATTAATAATTACTCTTCCCAACTCTCGTCGGTTATCAAACCGCTATTAATTGCGACCACTTCAATTAGTTCAGCAAACCCCAATGCAAAGTCACCCATTGATTCATATTGGTACTGACACAAGGCTTCTATAGTCATGTTATTTTGTTTGGCAATCTGAGCTATTGCAAGCTGGTCGAGTGCAAAAAAGCTTAATGTACTTAACGCACTTTCTAATGCTTGTTTAAAGTCAGTGTCTAATTGCGGTGCATTTAACAAAGGCTCTGCGTAAGCTTTGGTTGCAACTAAGAAGCCTTTACTCCATGACTTACAAAATTCAGCATCAAATGTGTTAGGCAATTTGTATCCAGTTTCAAATACTTGCTCACTAATTTTATGATATAGCGCCATAAACAAGAAAAGTATTTCTTCATCTAAATCATTAGCTGTATTTGGTAATATCTGCTCAAGCCACTCATGCACATCTAATGGATTGGGCGAACAAATAACGCCAAATAAATAGCCTTGGCTTTGTACAAGGGTCATTGCTTGAGATTGGGTATTTAAAAATGTGCTGAGCTGCTTTGCGTGCAGCTCAGTAAATTGGGGTATTTGCATTAAAACTCTTTATATTCAAACATTAAAAGTTGAGCGGGTAACGACCTTGGCTATCTGGTCGGCCTAAAAATTTAACCGCATCATGTACATCTTTAGGTAAGCTAGCATCTGGTTTTACATAACCTGCCACACTAAAGTCGAAATTAGCTTTAAGTGTAGCATCTGCCTCAAGGCCAAGCGTATTATCTGGGTCAATTAATATAGCAATATCGCCCGACTTACAGCTTAACTTACCAGCCAGAGGGCCAATATTAAACCACCCATTTAAGCCTTGCACGTCAATATTAGGGCTCGCTATTTCACCTTTTAGTGAATCACAATAAGGTGCACCTGAGCTGTATTCATCAAGTTCTAAAATTACACGCCCTTTAGCGGTTACAGGTAGGGGAAGCTGCACGCGCTGCATTGCATGCTCTACTGTTGAGCGCACTAGGCCGTCAGTCACTTTAACTTCTTGATTAAAAAGCCCATAACTTACATCAGCATAACCCGAGATATCACTACGCTCTCGTGCATTACCAAACTTCACATTCGCATTTAGCTTGCCTGTAAATAACTTCCAGCCAGCAATGTCCCAGCGCACATTATTTAACTGTTCACCATCAAAACGAACTTGCATCATTTGACCTTGCCAAACAGTGCCTACAGTTTGCCCTACTTCTAATTGCTTTGGAAAGTACGGTTTTGCTATATCTAGTGCAATATGTGCTGGTAATTTAATAATACAAAACACAATAAAACTAATTAAAAAGACAGCCGATAACGTTATTATTTTTTTCATTAATTAATTCTCTAATACTAAACGGCTTACACGCACATAGCCTGATTTATCATCGCGGCTCAAATCTAAGTTTTCAATTTTTAAGCCGTGCTGATTCACTAGCTCATCTAACCACTCTATTAACTGATTAAATTCTACAGAGTCGAGCGTCAAACGTAGCGAATCACTACTTGGCTGCATTTTACTAATACTTATTTGATGGCGCCCACGTGTAGAATTAACAATTTGGCTTAAGTTTGCATTGCTAGCAACACTGGTGTTACCCGCAGCCTTTAGTTTAACAATACTGTCATCAACCCAAGCTAATAGCTCTTGTTGTTTAATTTGAGATTGCTGTGCCTTTTCTATCGCATTATTTAATGGTCTAAATATTCCCATTACTAAAACAAAAATAATAAACACGCCACCAGCGACCATTACCAATTGTTGTTCTTGCTCTTTAAGCGAGCGCCATTGTTGCATTAACTGCTTTTTCATACTGCACCTCGCAGTTTAATTTCACCAACGACATAATCACCGTCGTTATTTAAAGACCCTTGCTCAACAGTTAAACCTTGTTTTTCAAGTATGATTTTTACTTTACCAAAGGTTTGGAAGTCTTTAGCACGTGCACGAATGCGCAGCTCATTGCGACGTTTGTCATAACGAAGTGTTTCAGGTGTAAATTCGCTAACTTGCGAAAATACATCAACCAAATTAGTCGTTAAGTCTAAAAAGCCCGACTCACTTGAGCCTTGCACTTTATCTAACGCGCCTTTAATTTGACTTTTAATTAGATTGGGGCGAACTTTAGTCCCTGGGAATGCTTTTTGGTATCTGTCGACTACTTGAGCTTTAGCTACTTCTACTTGTGTATTAAGTTGGTGTAACTCAATAGCTTTTATTGTAATAGTAGAAACCAATGCAACACTTGCTATAATTGCGGCGCCTTTCCAGTAACCCCACCATAAAGCGCTTTGTTTTTTAAGCTGATACATACCTTGGCGTAAGTTAAAGTTAACGCTATCTAACTGCTTTGCAAATAATGCTAGAGGTAAGTCGTACTCACTCGTTTGCGCTTGTAAGTTAACGCTTTCTGGAAACTGACTAGCTGGGCTAAAATGCTTAATATCAGGATTACCCATGGCTGTTAAGTAGCCATTTAACCAACTAGATTCAACCGCACCTATGTGCCATTGCCCTTGCTTAAATAACCATTGGTTATTGAGCTCGATAGCGGTGACTGCGCCATCATCTGCAAGCGGTAACAACAAAGCATCGGGTAATATTCTGTATACTGATAGATTATGCTCTACAAATAATGCGAGCCATTGTTCAAACCATTCACGGTCTGTCATTGCGACACGAATTGCATGTTGCTCACCAAGCATTGTCGGCTGCGCTACTGCTATAAACAGTTCATCTACGTCACATGCTATATCTTCTTCAAGCATGTATGGCAATGCTTGCTCAAGCTTGCGATTCCATTTTGTTGGCAAAGCGACCGTTTTTAATTGCACTTGATCACTTGGTAACAACACGACCACTTCTCGGGTAAGTGCTTTTTCGCTTAGCTCACTTAAATGCTCTGCATTTGGTAACTCGCCACTGGCTATTATTTCTTGTTCTTGTGGTGAGTAAATTAACCAATTAAGCAATTCTTGCTCGGTTTGACCCGTGCGGATCAACAGTATTTCTGTCACTGTACGCCTCCAAATTTTCGCGCCAGTATCGTTACGTCACCGTCTTTAGCGTGCAGTAATGTGGTCATCGAAAAACGCAGGTCGACAAAATTTGCCTGCGTTTGTAATTTAAAATATTCGCTTTTAATACTAAATAAACTTTTGACTGAGTCGGTATTAGTACCGCCTTGTTGCTTCACCTGTTCAAAAAATTCATCAATGGTGTCAAAGCCAGTTTGCGGTCTTGCACCTATCACAGCCTCTGCACCAGATAAGCTCAAGCTTTCTATTAAGGCACTGAGTATAAGTGCTTGCTCTGGGATTAATGTATTTACGTTAATAGATAAAAGCGTACTGCCTGGTATTACACATACATATGGCAGTACTTTTTCCATCACTAATGGGTTGAAGCCCTTAACCAAGCGTAATTCCGATGTTGATGCAAATAAACTATTGGCTGTCATATACGGAAAATCTCGTGATAAATACTCGTCTTCTTCTGCGCCTGAGCGATATGTAATACTGTCCTCGTCAAGCCAATCAAATACGCTATCTGCCATTGTCTCTTCTGATTCATCAGCAGGTAAATCTTCAATGTTTTCAAGTAATGCAAATAGTGCTTTATGTGCAGGGTTTGTTTTACTTGCGCTATTTTCTTCTGGCGCTATGGCTAAAGCATTTAAATTTAAACATGCTTGTAAATCAGTAATTTTGCCACTTAACGTGCCGTTATCAACAGGGTATGAAGCATCACCTTGAGTTGCCCAAACTTGATCAAGTGTTGTTTTATCAGCATCATCTTTTTTACTTTGTATTAGCCCTTTAATAGCAAGCTCTTCTGCACCGTAGGCATACCATTTAGCTTGCTGATGACCTTGCAAATTAGTACTTTTTTGCACTTGAACCATTAAATTAGCACTCATTTCTACTGCTAAAATAGCCGCTAATGCCACAATAAACAAAACAATAACAAGTGCTGCGCCGCGCGATGATTGCTGCTTAACCATTATTCACATCCGTACTTTGTGTAGCAACAACTTTGCCTTGCCCAGGAACTAAAAATACACGACGAATTGGCTCTGCTTCTATTTGTTGCAAAGTAACAGCAACCGCTTTAGGGAGAGCTTTAATTTCCCACTGTTCCTGCCATTCGTTTTTATCATCCAAAAACTCAAACTTAAGCTCTTCAACATTTTCTAGTACACGTTGAACTCGCGGTTCCATATTATCAAGCTGATCAACATAAACCCGATAAACACGCTCAAGGTTATCGTCTATCACTCTATAACCAACGGCTTGTAGTTCTGAACGTGGCAATAAATTAATTGGATTTATCCAGCCATCTCGTACAAACGCAATACCATCGTATTGGCTTTCTAAAACGTAACGACCAGCAAGTAAGTATTGTTCTTGAACATCACCAGATTCGTTTCGTACTGCACGTTTAGTCATTTGGCTAAAATCTTGATCCATTAACCTAAATGTTGTTTGCAACCCATTTAACTCAGCAATTTTTTCATCGGAGGCATCTTTTGCTCTTGTTGTCGTCTCGAGTATTTGATGAGTAGCAATAATAACAAAAGCTAAAATACCCAGTGCTACCATAACTTCAAGTAATGTAAACCCACGCTGCTTCACTTACTTTTTGCCTTTATTGAGATACGTTGATAACTCATATGCCGAATGCTCATATTTTTCATCCGTAAAAACATTTATGGTTAACTTAACAAAGCTTTTGTCAGCAGTGGCTGTTACTTCTTGCTGCCAAAACCATTCAACACCGCCCATTACTTCGCTGCCTTTAAGGTTATTTTTACCTTGCCATTGTTCGCCTTTAGTACGCTGTTCAATAATAACGTTTTCGGCGACCCAAGATGCATAGGTTTGCTCTTCAATAGTCGTTAAGTGGTGTATGTGCTCGCTTGTTGCTTGCATTGCAGCTATACCCGCCATGGCACAAATACTTAATGCCACTAATACCTCTAATAAGGTAAACCCTTTAGTGCGCTTCATTATTCTGGCTCTCGGCGAAAGTTTACTGGTGCAGCAAATTCACCTTCAATGTAATACACAGGTTCGCTTTGCTCTTTTAACTCTAATATAAGTTGAAACGCGCTTACCTCACCTGATGACAAAATAAGTACTTGTGGGATTTTCAACTTTTTAAGCTCAAGTAAGCTGTCTTCATCGCCGCCACTCATAAGCTCGCGCCAGTTAGATTGCTCTAAGAGGTTATCTTGCGCCCACGTTAAATCTTCTAAGTTAAGCGTGAGCTTTAATCTTTCATCTAACTCTATTGGTTTAAAAAGATCTTCACGGTCAAAGGTAATCCACTTTTCACCATCGAAAACTAAATACTCTAACGTATTTTCTTCTACTAATAAGCCCAATTCAACTTGGTTTAAAATGGCAAATTCCGATGCCATGTTAATGGTGGTATGCAGCCTTAATGCTTGAGTATCTAACTCTTCCTCAGCACCGCCTTCTAAGCTATATACCACCATTTTTGTAGCAAAAGCGATGATCACTAATACCACTAAAATTTCTATTAAACTAAAGCCTCTGCTTTTTGCATGGCGCTGCTTAAGGCTTGCTTTCATAGCAAGCCTCTAGAATTAACATGTTCATACAAAGCAGTGTACTTAAGCATTATTGTTTTTCTTCGTCCCAGTTACCGATATCATCATCAGTACCTACTTCACCATCTGGGCCCATAGAAAAAATATCAAACTTGCCAATTTCACCTGGGCTAATTAGCTGATATAGATTACCCCATGGATCTTCTGGTAATTCATTAATAAAACCACCGTCAGGGAAACGTTTTGGAACCGGTTCAATGCTTGTTTGAGTAACTAGCGCTTCAAGACCTTGCTCTGTGCTTGGGTAGCTCTTATTTTTAAGCTTGTATAAGCTCATTGCATCTTCTAATTGTTGAATATCTAAATGCGCTTTATCGATAGCAGCCTCTTCTTGCTGACCCATAATGTTAGGTGCAACAATTGACATAATCATTCCGATGATAACCAGTACCACCATCACTTCTAGTAAAGAAAAACCTGATTGTTTATTCACGTAATTACCTCATTATTCTAAAAACATTAAGTAAAAATGGTTTAGGTAAAACCATTAATATATTTAAAAGTTTATTCTAACTTAAAGTCCAACAGCTTTATTCATCGCCATTATTGGCTGCAATATTGCCATTACTATAAATAATACAATAACCGCCATTGAGGCGATCATCGCAGGCTCTAGTAGTTTAAGCGATACATTAACCATGCTCTCAAATTCGCGATCTTGGTTATTTGCAGCACGCTCTAACATTTGCTCTAGTTCACCTGATTTTTCACCACTTGCTATCATATGCAGCATCATTGGTGGAAACAACTTAGTTTGCTGAAGTGCAGCTCTTAAGCTTGCACCCTCACTCACTCTATCGGATGCATCTGCAACCGCTTTTTTAATTTTTTCGTTAATTAATACGCCGCCCGAGATACGCATTCCTTCAAGTAATGGTACCGAGCTTGACGATAAAATACTTAAAGTACGCGCAAAACGTGCGGTGTTAATACCACGAGCCACTTTACCTATACCAGGCATATGTAGCACTCGGTCATCCCACCAAAAGCGTATTTTAGGCTGCTTAAGTGCATGCTTAATACCAATGGCTATAGCTGTAATAGCTATTAAACTAATAAACCAATAATTTTGTACAAAATGGCTGCCTGCCATAACCCATTCGGTTGTCCAAGGAAGTACTTGTTTTGTTTTTTCAAACGTTTTTAATATTTTTGGTACTACAGTACCAAGCAATACCGACACAATACCGATTGCAAATACCACTAAAATAATAGGGTAAACCATAGCCTGAGTTATTTGGCTACGCATATGTTGGCGCTGCTCGGTATAGTCGGCTAAACGATTAAGTACTTGGTCAAGGTGACCCGACTTTTCGCCTGCGGCTACCATTGCACGATATAAGTCGTCAAAAACATGAGGAAACTCACTAAGGCCATCGGCAAGTGTGTAACCTTCAACCACTTTTGAGCGTACCGACATAAGCATACGCTTTAAACGCGGCTTTTCGCATTGCTCAGCAACCGCCATAACAGCGCCTTCAACAGGGAGTGCCGATTGAATAAGTGTTGCTAATTGCCTTGTAATTAGTGCTAAGTCTGAGGTTGAAATTGTCGGTTTAAAAAAGCCACCGAGTAAAGGGGCTTTTTCACCTTTGACTTGTTTATCACTTTGCGCCGCAGGGACAACTTCAAGCGGCGTAAGTTTTTGATCACGTAAAGTTTGGCGAATTTGTTTAGCTGTATCAGCTTCTAAAATGCCTTTTTTTTCTTTACCTCGGCCATCTAAGGCACGGTATTCAAACGCCGCCATAGTTAACCTTCCTCACGGGTAACACGCAAGACTTCTTCAAGTGTTGTTTTACCTACAAGTACACGGCTACACCCATCTTGGCGAATACTTGGGCTGCGCTTACGAATGTATTTTTCTACGCTTTGCTCGCCTTTACCGTTGTGAATCATTTCGCGTATTGTTTCATCAACTACAAGTAACTCGTGAATACCCGTACGACCACGATAGCCATTAAAGTTACACTCTTCACACCCTACTGCTCGATAAATTGTCGGTTGGCTTTCAAAAGGAACCCCTAACAGCTGGCATTCATGCTCATCAGCCGTGTGACCTTCTTTGCAGGTATTACACAATGTACGTACTAGCCGTTGCGACAACACACCGAGTAACGACGATGAAAGTAAGAATGGTTCAACACCCATATCTTCCATACGTGTAATTGCACCCGATGCGGTATTAGTATGCAGAGTAGACATAACAAGGTGGCCGGTAAGTGACGCTTGAACACCAATTTGCGCAGTTTCAAGGTCGCGTATTTCACCCACCATTACTACATCAGGATCTTGGCGTAATATTGCACGTAAACCACGTGCAAATGTCATATCAACTTTTGCATTAACTTGTGTTTGCCCAATGCCTGGAATTTCGTACTCTATCGGATCTTCAACGGTAAGAATATTGCGATCGCGTGAGTTAATTTGGCTCATACCAGCATATAGAGTGGTACTTTTACCAGAGCCCGTTGGCCCTGTTACTAAAATAATGCCGTGGGGTTTACTAATTAAATCTGAAAACAATGCACGGTTATCTGCGGTCATACCTAAATCTTCAAGGTTTAAACGCGCGTTGTTTTTATCAAGTAAACGCAGTACTACACGCTCACCAAAGCTCGATGGCATTGTAGACACACGCACATCAACTGCACGCCCGGCAATACGTAAGCTAATACGGCCATCTTGTGGAATGCGTTTTTCGGCTATATCAAGCTTAGCCATTACTTTAATACGAGACACAAGTAACGATGCAAGTTTACGATTAGGCTTAAGTACTTCTTTAAGCACGCCATCGACCCTAAAGCGAATAACAAGCTCTTGTTCGAAGGTTTCGATATGAATATCAGAAGCCCCTTCTTTAATCGCTTCACTTAGCATGGCGTTAATAAGCTTGATTATTGGCGCATCATCGTCACCAGCTAGTAAATCTTCAGTTTGCGGAAGTTCATCAGCAAGTGAGAATAAATCAACCTCGTTGCCAATATCTTCCATCATTTGTTGTGTTTCAGAGCTATCACGTTGGTATGACGCTTCAAGCAGTAGCTCAAATTTATCATCAGCCAATTGCTCAAGTGTAAAACCATGGCCTGCGATACGGCGTACTTCTAATAGTACTTCCACGTCTAGCTCACCACGGTAGTAAACTATACGGTGATCTTTGTTTTTACCAAGCAACACACCTGCACGTCTTGCATAGGAAAACGGCAAACGCTTTGCTGGTAACTCAACTAACACATCACTCGTTAATAGCTCATCCTGATTATGCGTTTTAGGATGAACCACATCTTGGTTTATCTCTTGAATCGCATTAGTCATCTTTACGCTCTTGTGCATTTTGTTTACGCAGAGACTCTTCATACGTAGGGGGAAGTACTAATTCGTCATTCCACTCAGGTAAAATAGGCGTATCAGTCATTGGCATTAACTCAATACCGTCTTCTTTTTGTTTAAACTGCTCACCACGAATAAAGTTATATTTATTAAAGCTTAACTTATTCATGCTTACACCATCACGAATAATGGTTGGGCGAATAAACACAATAAGATTACGCTTACGGCGCGTTGTATTTGTTGATCTAAATAGGTGTCCTAAAATAGGGATATCGCCTAATAACGGCACCTTAGAAACACTTTCTTGTACGTCTTCGTCAATTAAACCGCCAAGTACAACCATGCCGCCATCATCGGCCATTACCGTGGTTTTAATTGAACGCTTATTTACTGAAATATCAACCGCAGTTGCACCACTTACGCTCGATACTTCTTGCTCAATAGTAAGCTGTACTGCAGAGCCATCGTTAATCTGTGGCGTAACTACCAGCTTAATACCTACTTCTTGACGCTCAACTGTTTGAAATGGGTTAGCATTATTACTGCCTGTTTGTGAGCCTGTAATAATAGGCACTTCTTGACCGACTAAAATAGAGGCTTCTTCGTTATCCATTGTAGTAATAGAAGGGGTAGCCAAAATATTTGAATTTGTATCAGTGGCAACAGCCTGAATAATTGCGCCCCAATCATTTTTAACAACGCCCAGCGCTAAACCATTAATGCCACTTAGCAATGAAGCAAGCGCATCATAGTCACCCTCAGTCGTTTCGTCATAACTAGTAACGGTTCCAGTTTCTGTACCAATGATAGTTTTAGTTACAGTTGTATCTTGTGCTTGCTCTGCAGCAACAGCTAATGAACCAACGGGAACCGTAGTGCCGTTGTTAAACTGCAACATACCGCCCTGCTCAGAAATCCACTGCAGGCCTAAGTTAACCCCGTCGCCTTCCATTACTTCAATAATAATCGCTTCAACCAGTACTTGGGCACGGCGAATATCAAGGCGTTCAATTACCGATTCAAGTGATCGCATTGTGTCTGGCTGTGCGGTAATAATTAATGAGTTTGAGTCAGGGTGAGACTCTATACTGCTTTCATTATTGCTTCTGCTACGGGTCTTAGTAGTACCGCCTTGCGCATCATCAACAAGTGACTTACTAACACCTTGCAATACTTTGACCAAATCTTCAGCTTTAGCATAATTTAGGTAAAACACCTTAGTATTACCTTGGCTTTCTAGCTCACCATCTAAGCGCTTAATTAGTTCAATAGCACGTGTACGGGCTTGGCCTTCACCGCTTACAATAACGCTATTAGTTCGGCCATCAGCCACAACTTTTGGAATTAAAAATTCAGGCACACTGCCTTTACCGCTGTCTTTATAAATATTGTCTACCACAGAGACAACATCATCTGCCGTCGCGTATTTTAGCTTAACGATGTCTACACGCTTGTCACCCGCTTGATCAACAGAGCGAATAATCTCAACTAAGCGATTAACCGATGCAGCATGACCTGTTAGCATCATTACGTTAGCCGCATTAAAGTTAGCAACGTGGCCACCATCTTTTTGATCGCTAAATTGACGAACTAGAGGACCAAGCTCCTGCACACTTACATTTTTAACACGTACAACACGCGTAATCATCATGTCGCCGCTAGCTTCACTACCTTCGTCAATAAGTGGCACATTTGATTTTTTAGCGTCTGAACTTTTTTCTACCTTAATTATGCCATTGTCCATTTCAACAGCTGAGTAGCCATAAACTTCCAATACATTTAAGAAGAACTGATAATAAAGTGCTTCGTCCATTAACTCATAACTGCGAACATTTACCTTTCCGCGCACGTTAGGGTCAATAATGACTGTTTTATTAAGGTTTTTACCAACAATATTAATGAACTCGTTGATATCAGTTCCTTTAAAGTTAGCAGCATATTCAACAGCAGAAACAGACAAAGAAATACTTGCCGCCAAAAAAAGTGCTGCGTACTTAGCTAACCCTTTTTTAATTTTTTTGAGGTGTAGCACCTGAACCATCGTATTAAAACTCCAAAGCTAAATTATTGCAGACTAAATTGCACATCAATTTGTTCACCATCACGTTCTATAGTGATATTGGCATCTGTACTATTACGCAGCTCATTAATAGCTGACATAGCCTGTTTTAAATCTGTTAATTGATAGCCATTTATAGAAATGGCTAAATCGTTATTTTTTAAACCCATTTGCTTAAATAGCTCAGGCTCTTTACCTGGACTTAAGCGATATCCAATTAGCTCACCATCATTCATGGCTTGTGAAACACGTATATAGTCAAATAGCTTGCCCGGCTCTTCGAGTAACTCTTCACGTGTTTCTATAATTGCTTCTTTAACGTCCGGATCTGCAGTGGCATCTATTTGTAGATCACTTGGTTCTAATTTTTGCGGACCCATTTCAGAATCATCACGCGCAGCGAGTACTGGCATAGATACTTTTTTACTAAAATCGAGTCCATCAAGCATTAATGTTTCAAAGCGTCCATTAACACTCAAAATAATACGATCCGGCAATATTTGTGCAACTTCAGCACGCGTACCCGATACTACTTCATCAACAAGATAGCTTACTTGCTTACCTTGTGATTCAATAATTGCGATACCTGCTTTGTCATCGTTATTAACCGCTACGATACCGGTTAAATTGATACTTAAGCGCGTTTCTGGCGCATTATTTATTACCTGCGATTGCTTTGCAGTATTATTGTTGTTTGTTACAGTTTTTTTACCAAATAAAAATTGCTCAATAATATGCTGCGCTGAGTTGTTACTCGCACCAGATGACTGGTTAGCATAATGAGTAGGGGTAAGTAGAGTTACTGGTGGTTTTGGCCACAAAAGCCAAACAAGTTTTGATAATAAAAATGCAAGATAAACAACAACTAACAGTGTCACTAATGCACTTAACTTAGCATGCGGTAAACGAGTTAAAAATTGTTTTAGTTGTTGGATTTGCTGTTCCATAAATAGTGTTCTTATTTTAATTTACTGCGTTAGCGCGTACCCATAGTACCCTTTCATTTTTCTTTCAACAAGCACACTAATATTAAACTTTGTAAACAGATTAAATTAACTTTACATAACAGTACAAAAAGTAAACTGCCGTTGTAATACCTTCATCCTACGATGATTTCATGATAAATTTTAAGCTATAAAAACGTGGGGAAATGCCTTATGAGTAAAAAAAGTAATGCTAATACCAGCTCAGACCCTGTAGATGGGTTAAAAGTTCGATTAGATAAATGGTTATGGGCTGCGCGATTTTATAAAACTCGCGCAGTTGCACGCGAAATGGTGCAAGGCGGCAAAGTACATTATAATGGGCAACGTACAAAAGCGAGTAAAATAGTAGACGTTGGCGCAAAAGTAAAACTGGCTCAGGGCGTAGATGAAAAGCTGATAACTATACTCTCAGTGCTTGAAAAACGTCAAAGCGCCCCCATTGCACAGACCATGTATCAAGAATCTGATGCAAGTATTGCTAAACGCGAAGAGAACAGCATCGCACGCAAAAATAACAGCTTTTTTGCTCCTCATCCGGATAAAAAACCGGATAAAAAGCAAAGACGCGAACTTTTAAAAATGAAATCAAGTTAGGTATAGCCGCTCATGCAACAAGATTTACTTCACCGTTATTTATTCAACGAACTAGATGTTCGTGGCGAACTCGTACAAATCGAGAATGCTTATAATGAAATGATTGCCGACCATAATTACCCAGACCCTGTTAAAGCATTACTAGGTGAGTTACTTGTTGCAACCTGTTTATTAACCGCCACTTTAAAGTTTGAAGGTGAAATTGCAGTACAGCTTCAAGGTGATGGCCCAGTTAAATATGCAGTTATAAATGGTGATGATAAACAAAACATGCGTGGTATTGCACGCCTGCAAAGCGAAATTACGGGCACAACTGTAAAAGAGCTTATTGGTCAAGGCTATATGGTGATCACTATTACACCAAGTAAGGGTGAACGTTACCAAGGTATAGTTCCGCTAGAGCATGATACTCTGAGTGAATGTATCGAAAGTTACTTTGAGCAGTCAGAGCAATTAAAAACACGCCTTTGGTTTGCAACCGACACAACAGAAGGTAGCGCAAAAGCATGTGGTCTATTTTTACAAGTACTCCCAGTTGATAAACAAAAATCAATTGAAGACTTTGCACACCTAGAAGCATTAAGTAACACCATTAAAGATGAAGAACTATTACACCTTGATGCTAATACTGTCCTTACACGCCTTTATCACGAAGATAATCCTCGCGTATTTGAACCTCAAGCGATTAAATTCAAATGTGGTTGTAGTCGTGATAAAACAATTACTGCACTTGTTAATATTGGACAAGAAGAACTACTCAAAGACGTAGCTGAAAAAGGGTCTGTTAATATTAACTGTCATTACTGTTTAAAAGAGTATGTTTTTAACGAACAAGATATAAAAAGCATTTTCAACTAAATGTTCAGCTTCATCTATATATAGTAATTAAAGCCGCAAAATATGCGGTTTTATATTATAAAAAGATGATACCGGTGTCATCCTTTCTGCTAATTTCATGACACCGGTATCATTGAAATTATTCATGTTTTTTCTTAAATATATGTGTTTTTAGAGGCTTTACGGGCTCGAATATCTTAAAACCTTCTGTTACTATAATTTCAGTTTAAGGGCACTGATAACCCCAGAGCTATCCGTTCAAACTCTCACACATAGTTAGGTATAAACATGACTACAGGCGCTACACGTTTTGTCGATTTAACCGCAGCTGAACTTGTCGAGCATGCGATCCGCCGTGGCGAAGGTACTTTAGCCGCAAATGGTGCTTTTGTTGCAATTACAGGAAAACGAACTGGTCGTTCACCAAAAGATCGTTTTATTGTACAAGAAGCAACAACTCAAAATGATATTCAATGGGGCAACGTTAATCGTCCATTTGATGCAGACAAATTTGACGCATTATGGGCTCGCGTAGAATCACATGTTCAAAGTAATGACCACTTCACCTCTCACCTAGAAGTTGGCGCAGACCCTGAGCATTATCTACCTGTAGTTGTAACTACAGAAACAGCGTGGCACCATATTTTTGCCAAAAACATGTTTATCGTACCGCAGAACTATAACGCTTCAAACTTACCACAATGGCAAGTAATGAACGTTCCTTCGTTTGTATGTGAGCCAGAACGTGATGGCACAAATAGCGATGGCACCGTCATTATTAACTTTGCACAGCGTAAAGTATTACTAGCAGGTATGCGTTACGCCGGTGAAATGAAAAAATCGATGTTTTCTGTACAAAACTTCCTACTACCAGCAAAAGGTGTATTACCAATGCACTGTTCTGCTAATGTTGGTGAAGCAGGCGATACAGCATTATTCTTCGGTTTATCTGGTACGGGTAAAACAACACTTTCAGCAGACCCTACTCGCTTTCTAATTGGTGATGACGAGCACGGCTGGGCACCTGGAAGCGTGTTTAATATTGAAGGCGGTTGTTATGCAAAATGTATCGACCTGTCACAAAAGAATGAACCTGTAATTTGGAATGCTATCCGCTTTGGCACTATTTTAGAAAATGTAGTGTTAGATGAAAAAGGCGTTCCAGATTTTAACGATACTAGCCTTACTCAAAATAGCCGTGCAGCATATCCACTTGAACACGTTGAAAAACGTAAAGTAGAAAACCGCGCAGGCGAACCTAAGGCTGTTGTATTTTTAACTTGTGATGTAAGCGGTGTATTACCACCGGTTTCTATACTTAGCGAAGAAGCTGCTGCTTTTCACTTTTTAAGTGGATACACAGCAAAAGTTGGTTCTACTGAGATTGGTTCAACTAGCGATATTGAATCAACATTTTCGACATGTTTTGGCGCACCATTCTTCCCACGCCCTGCTGGTGTTTACGCTGAGCTTCTTATGAAGCGTGTACGCGAGTTTGGCGCTAAGGTGTACCTTGTGAATACAGGTTGGACTGGCGGCCCTTACGGCACAGGTAAACGTTTTGATATCCCAACTACTCGTGCAGTAATTGATGCAATCGTATCTGGTAAATTAGCGGGTGTTGAAACTCAGCACATTGATGTTTTAAACCTAGATGTACCGGTAGCAGTTCCAGGTGTAGATACTAACTTACTTAATCCTATTAATACGTGGGAAGATAAAGCTAAGTACAATGAATATGCAGCAAAACTTGCCGCAGACTTCACTGAAAACTTTGCTAAGTATGACGTATCAGACGATATAAAAAATGCAGGACCTAAAGCTTAAATAAGCTTCAAGCTTGTATTTTAACGCCAGCCAAGGGCTGGCGTTTTACTTTCTAAAGACCTAATTTAATAAGTGCGACAAAATGCCGCACAACTCATATCAAAAAACCATATAATATACCGCCTAATTAATCATTCTTTAATGCCCAATAAACCTGCATTACTCATTACGACTATTTAATTAATGACACTAAAGCTTTCATGGCGAAAAATATTCAGGCGGTTACATTTATACTTAGGTCTATCGGTAAGTGTTTTACTTGCTATTATTAGCCTTTCTGGCTCCGTATTAGTTTACTATCCGCAAATAGACTTACTGCTAAATCCAGCAAATGACGCTACTACAAACATAAAAACGCCTAATTGGGATCAAGCATATAATACGCTAAGAGCCAATTTTCCTTCAAAGCAAGGGCCATGGCGATTAGAAAACACAGGTATAAACTCAGTAATTCCGGCGCGATACTACAATCCAATAGAAACAAAAGAGCAAGGCTTTGCTCCCTTAATGGTATGGCTATCTAGCAGTAGTGATAAAGTAATACGTAAAAACTATTGGGGAAAATACTTAGTAACTTGGATGTACAACTTACATTTTTCATTACTAACAGGAGCAACGGGCACTCTCGTTGTTGGCTATATAGGCATAGCCTCAATAGTTCTTCTTATTTCTGGATTCTTTGCTTGGCTTCCAAAGCTTGGGCAGTGGGTAAAGGCACTAAAATTTAAATCTCGTAGCTCTAAAATAGGTTTGCTATACGACTGGCATAAACTAATTGGTTTAACCTTCTGCATACCGCTACTAGCTTTAACTGTTACAGGTGTTATGCTCGCTATTCCAAAACAAACAGATTCTATATTAACCGCTCTAGTTAGCGATATAAACTCCCCACCAAAAACACAAATTCAACCGAGCAAACAAACCAATATTCCTTTATCACAAGCGGTATTAATAGCTGAAAAAGCATTACCGAATACGCGTTTAGCTTGGATTGAAACAGCATCAAACTTAAATGCTATTTACAGATTAAGATTTCAAACTGTAAACGATCCTTCGTATCGCTTTCCACATAGCTATATAGAGGTTAATGCACTTACAGGAAAGTTAGAGAGCGTGTTTAATATAGATAAGCAAAGTACGGCTAGTAAAATAAAAAACTGGATACACCCTCTACATGACGGCAGCATTGGCGGTAACATTTTAAAAGTCATTTGGGTGCTGAGTGGCTTTGGACCTGCTGCATTGTTCTTTATTGGCGTATATAGGTGGTTAGTTAGAACCAAGAGAATATAAAAATAAAATAAATTTCACGCCAATCTCCCTAGTTAAATGATCTATTTGAGGTCAAAAATTTCTTTATTTCGCTGTTCTCGCCAATTACTCCTAAGTTGCTCATCCTTCTGTATCCATGCAATCGTATATCAGAAATTTCTAACGCAATTAACGTCAAGTTCAATCCACCAAATTGATTAGGTATTATTGCCGATTAGTATAATTATCAGGTATGTGTATTTATTCTGCACGCGCTAAAACTACAGTTAGTTACAGATGTAATGCGGTAAATCACTTAGGTAAACTTAGCGCACAATAGTGCCACCCAATTAATTGCTTACTAGTGTCTGTAAATAAGGCTATATACCTAATGGGAATGTCTAATAGGCTACTGAATAGTTAAAGCAAGGCTCTTTACAATGTGAAGCCTGCGTAATGTCACGATACCCACAGCGGTGGAGAGTCACGTAGTAAATGCTACTTTATTGGCCGAATGGGGTATTGAGGGTTTTTGTTGTGATTCTAGCGTCGGGAGTCGCTGCGCTCGCCCGCCCTACGTGATGGTGTAGATGTCAGTGTATATTAATTGTGCACATTTCACTTTTTACAATTTAAAACCTGGTGATGTCATAGTGCCCACAGCAGTAGAAAGTCACGTAGCAAATGCTACTTTATTGGCCGACTGGGGTATTGAGAGATTTTGTTGTGATTTTAGCGTCGGGAGTCGCTGCGCTCGCCCTGTAGTGGTCAATAAAATTTGGCCACAGTTTTAGAGTCTTTGTATCTAATCTCAGATTCATTTGGCGCTAAACCAGCATTATAATGATGCGGTCTAACGTTGTTGTAATATCCGTTGATATAATCACTCACACTATATTTAGCGTCTATAAAATTCCCATATCCAACCTTTGGCATCCATTCTGTTTTAAAGCTTCTAAAAAATCGCTCCATTGGCGCATTATCCCAACAATTTCCGCGTCGACTCATGCTTTGTGTGATTTTATAGCGCCATAAACGTTGGCGGTACTTCAAGCTCGTATAATGGCTTCCTTGGTCTGAGTGAAACATCAACCCACTTGGTCTGCCTCTGCTTTCGTAAGCTAACTCAAGCGCTTTTAGCGTTAAGTTAGAATCTGGCGACAATGACATTGCCCAACCCACAACTTTACGCGCAAATAAATCAATAACGACCGCTAAATAAGCCCAGCGATTGCCTGTCCAAATATATGTAACATCACCGCACCACACGGTATCTGGCTCAACAACATCGAACTCCCTATTAAGCAGGTTTGGGATTTCAAGATGTTCATTACCGCCACGTTTATATGAATGTTGAGGTACTTGGCAGCTTTCTAGCTTTAATTTAATCATTAACTTAGCAGCACGATAACGGCTTAATTCAAAATCGTTATTCGTTGCGATTGCCGCGATTGTCCTCGCACCTGCTGAGCCCCCACTCATTGTATGTATGGCTTTAACTTCAGCCTCTAACCTTACTTGCTCTGGTGTCGGTGTCGTATCCCGTATAGCCCAGTATTTATAGCTGCTACGATGCACATTAAATACACTACATAGCACACTAATTGGGTAACGCTCTCGTTGATTTAATTTCTCAATTAACGAGAATTGTTCAGGGAGTCGGACATCAAGAGAGCGGTAGCCTTTTTTAATATATCCTTTTCTAATTCAATGCGTTGGATTTGCTTTTTAAGTTCACGGATTTCAATTTGTTCGGGTGTCATTGGTGAAGCCAATGGTGACTGGCCATTACGTTCTTGCTTTAATTGAGCAACCCATTTACTTACGGTTGATTTACCAACACCCATCGCTTTGGCTGCTTCTTCTTGTGTATAACCTTGGTCAACTACAAGTTGAGCCGTTTCTAATTTGATTGCAGCGGAGTACGTTGCACGGTTTAATTTTGTCATTTTTTTCACCCAAATTTGTATGCAAATAGCATAACATTTCTTTCTTAATGGGTGACCAAAATTACTCTACCACTACACCCGACCTACGTGATAGGTGTTGATGTGAGTGTGTGTTAATTGCGCGCATTTCACTTTTCTGCAGAC
>NZ_WTKS01000028.1:0-24728 GCF_011378625.1 Pseudoalteromonas sp. c7(2019)
GCGCTTCCGTTATATGATGATAAATCAAAAGTTTTCTCACCAACAGTCAGTGTGCCCGTATCAGCTGATGACAGCGCTGTAATTGTTGCTGTCACTGATGTTTGAGCTTTTATACCAGTTGCCGCTGCATTGATTGCGTCTGCTGTTTCCTGTGCATTTATGAGACTTAAATCTTCAGTTGTATTACCTTTTGGACCAGATAAAACAACTGCATTAGAGCCTGCTGTAGAGTCGCTAAAAGCCGTACCTGCGGCTACCGTATTATTGAATACAGTGCCACCACCTTTAATTGCATTTTCACCTATATTATCTGCAGCAATATTTCCTAACGATACATTAATTGTTTCATTAGCATTGGCACCAACTTGGAAAGCTTTAGTACCAAAGTCACCATTTAATAATTGCTGACCACCAAACGAGGTTGTTTCAGCTATACGGGTTAACTCTGTTTGCAATGCAGAGACTTCTTTCTGGAGTGACTCTCTGTCTTCATCTGAATTAGAGCCATTAGCAGACTGCAATGCTAGTTCACGCATGCGCTGAAGAATATTAGTCGATTCACTCATCGCGCCTTCAGCTGTTTGCGCCATTGAAATACCATCATTAGCATTTCGCTGAGCAACGGCTAGGCCATTAATTTGTGACGTCAATCTGTTTGAAATTTGTAGGCCCGCGGCATCATCTTTTGCACTATTGATACGCATACCCGATGATAAGCGCTCCATTGAAGTAGCTAAGCCTTCGCCAGATTTTGTTAAGTTGCGTTGTGCGTTCAGTGACGACACATTAGTATTTACTGTTAATGCCATTTTACCATCTCCTAGGTTTAAACAGAGTGTGGTTCAACACGATTTAACAGGAACCACTGTTCGATAATTTCTTATAATAAGAAAAGCATTTACTGTGCCAACTTTAATTTATTTTTAAGCTGTTGTTTTTAAATGAAAATATATAATTTATTGAATTGTAAATAAAGAGTGAAGTTGTTTAGAAAGGAGTGACAATTTTTTGCCGCTTTAAAGTGGGTAAAGCGGCAAAGTATTTCTGCTTATAATCTGCTTATAAGTAATCGAATAACGAGAGGTTAGTTAAACGGCCAAAAGTGGCTTGCGATGCTTGCAGTGCCGTTTCTTGTTTGGTTAGTTCGCTAATAGCTTCTGCCATATCAACTTCAACTAAGTTAGAGCGATTACTTTTATTTTGAATATCGAGTGCTAAGTTTGAATCGCTTACTCTTTCAAGCACGTTCATACGTCCGCCTAAACTTGATTGGGTAAATACCACTTGCTCACTCGAGTTCTGTAATTGCACTAGGCCATCAGCAAGCACTTGCTGAAAGTCATCACCTTCAAGTGTGCCATCGTTAAGGCCAGTAATAAGTGCTTGCAATGTATTAAGTACGTTTTCTTTGCCTGGTTTTTCAAGGCTGAAATCGAGTTGACCAGGTGCTGTGCCTTCTAATTCAATCGTCATACCTGCGTATTCAATTGTATCATCGCTAACTTCACCTGTTATTGCGGGGATTAGTGCTGCGCCATCTCGGTATATTTCGTAGGTTTGTGGGTCTGTTGCTGTAGCACCAGGGCTTACTAATACACTATATGTATTTGCTGTTGCTGAAGCTGTTGGGTCTGCGTTGTAATTTGCTTGATGAAACTTATCAAACTCAGCTTGGCCGTCAACATATACACTTGCCGCAGTAATAGAGCCTGAAACACTTGCCGTGTTAGATTCTACATTTAATCGCGCGTTAGTTTTTTCAAACGTGTCAAAGCCATTATCACTCGCTTTAATTGATACGCCTTCAGCTATAGTTATTTGGTGTTGCCCTTGGTCGCCATTATAGGTGTACTCACCCGCTGCAGAATCAAACTGATAAGGCTGCGTGCTGTCTTGGTATCCTGAAAATATGAATTTTCCGTCTTCTGATCGGGTGTTCATTAAGTTAGCTAGCGTTTGTTGAATGCCACTAAGTTCTGATGCAAACGTCTTTAAATCGTCTTTAGTATAAACACCATTACCAGCCTGAATAGTGAGCTCTTGCGCTTGTTGAATATTACTATTTATGCTTTGTAATACGCTTTCTTCAGTTTCTAGCCTGCCGGTAAGCTGATCGATATTTTTAGTGTATTGCTCATTAGTTTGTATTTTATTTGAATACAACATAGCTTGCGAAATAGCAGCTGGCGCTTCTGAGGTGGTTAAATACTTTTCACCTGTTGTTACTCGCTCTTGAGCATTTGCAACACCTTGTTGGTTGTCGAGTATTTTATTTATGTTGTTTTGGTACATTAAATTATTTGATAAACGCATAATTACCTCGCCGCATTTAATAAGGTGTCAAAAATTTCTTGAGCTGCTGCTAAAACTTGTGCTGATGCTGAGTATGATTGTTGAAAACGCAGTAAATTTGCGGCCTCTTCATCAAGGTTCACACCCGATAGCGACTCGTACCATGCCTCAGACTGCTCTGCTAATGCATTAAACGCACTACCGCTTGTGATTGCTTGGCCAGTTATAACACCTATATCACTCACTAACCCTGAGTAAGCTTGGTTGAACGTTTTATGGTTGTCGGCCGTTGCTGTTGTTTCTACATTTAAACGGACTAACTCACCATTTTGTAAATCAGCTAATTTTAAACCATTACGGTTATCATCAAAGCCGCCTTCGTTAAACTCAAGTGTAAAGGTGTCGCCTGTTGCTGGTGTACCTTCTATATCAAAATCGAATCCGTAAGTATCGAATGGGGCACCCGCTTGCGATAACATTCCTTTTGCAGGAGGCGTAATAGTAAAAGTACTCGTTCCGCTATTATCTGTAATTTGATATTCATTAGCATTACCTGTTTTAACAAGCGTTATTTCACCGTTTGTTAAGCTTGGTGTTGAAGTAAATCCACCGGAGGTAACACTTGTTACTTCTCCCGCTGAAATAGTAGCGGTACCTATATTATTTAAATCGTTAGCAGTACGGATTGGCGATGCTAGTGCTAAATCTTCTGCGCGCCCTGTTGCAAGTGTAATACTTGAAGCGGCATCTGAATTAAGCTTTATTTGAAACTGATCACCCTCAACACCTGCCCCAGATACATTTACTTGAAGACCAAATGATTCGCCTGAGGTAATAGTCGATGAATCAATAACACCTGTCGATATATCAGCAAGTGAAGGCTGCCCCAGCGGATCGCCTTTGTTATCTATAGGCTGAATACTTACTTCATTAGCATTGCCTGTATAGGTAATAATAAAGTCACTGGCAGGGAGTTCACTGCCCTTACCTGGCTCTACCGTTGCAGTCATACCGGCAGTACCTGTGTTAGCTTGATACGCATAAGCGCCAACGGTAGGAATATTAAAAATATTACCACCTAGCTGACCTGTTGTATCCATACCCAATTTGTTTTGTTCGTTAAATGCATCAGCTATCGCTAAGCCCATTTGACCAATTTGGTTTTGCGCAGGGACTAATATGTCATCTCTAAAAGCAAGTAAGCCGCCAATTTTTCCTTTAAGCTTACTTACATCAACTTCAAGCGGCACTGCTTTGCCACCATTAACGTCAAGCGTGAATTCTTTAAAATTAGGATCGGGGTCGCCTGTCATCGAAAATAAGTTAAATGCGCCATTTTGCATAACCACCGCTTCGCCTGTGCCCATAAAAACGAGTTTTTCGCCATTTGGACCATCAAGCGTTTCTATGTCTATTAGCTCTGATAAGTCGCGTATTGCTTTATCGCGTTCGTTATATGTAGAGCTGGCATCTGCGGCGTTATTAGTACCATTAACTGCTGCAATATTTTGATTTAGCGTGCTAATACTTTGAATTAGTGAGTTTGCTTCATCTGAAAATATTTCGAGCTGCTCGTTCACTACACTTTTTTGATCAAGCACGATGCCTGAAAGCCTATCCATTTGATCAATTAAGCTTTGCGCATCTGTCATTACTAATGAGCGAGCAACGGTAGATGACGGCTGATTTAACGCTTCTTGCACGTTATTAAATAAAGAGTTAATTCCAGTCGAAAGGTTGTTCGACTCTTCAGAAAAAATAGTATCAACTCGATTAGCCTCAGTAATAAACTGATCGAAAAACGATTTATTTGAGGTATCACGATTTAGCTGTGACTGAGCAAACTCGTTCAGTAATCGGTATGTTTCGCCTCGCCCTACTTGGTTATCAACCATAGTGGTAAACTCTGTACGCTCGCGCACATAGCCTTCGGTATTAACATTGGCGATATTTTTACTTGTCGTTTGCAATAGCTCTGAGCTTGCTCTAACCCCAGAACTGGCAATGTTTAATAAATTAAACGACATGTTACTCTACTCCTTGGCGGATCACGTTTGCCGCAATGTCTTTTAGCTGGCTGCTATTGAGCACTTTTTTTATTTTGCTGGCATAATTTGGATCGGTTGCATAACCTGCTTTTTGTAATGAATCTAAAAAGTCATTTGGTTTTGCTGTATTTTGTAATGCTTCTTTGTAGCGTGGGTTTTGCGTTAAAAAATCAACGAAGTCGTTCACGCTATCTTTAATTGAATCGTAGGCTCTAAAGCTGGCTTGTTTTTTAACGGGTGTGCCTTGCTCAAACTCAAGCGTTACTTTGCTTACTTTGTCACCTTCCCAGCTTTTATCTGACTTAATATTAAATAAGTTATTTGAGCTACCACCGTCACTTTTATTAATAATGTGCTTACCCCAACCGGTTTCAAGTGCCGCTTGTGCAACCATTACCGCAGGGTTTAAACCTATTTTTTGTGCTGCAGTTTTAGCGTGTTCCCACACTGAACTTACAAACTCTTCTGCATTTTTAAAGGTTGGGCTATCGGCTTTAGACTCTGCAGTATTAACCTTAGGCTCAGCAATATCGGCCTTAGTACTCTTAACGATAAGATCGGGTTGATTATTTTTTTGCTCATGAGGAAGCGCGGATCCGACTTGTGTATCGCTAAAAATATCGTTGGTTGTTCTAAGCACCGAGCCTGGCATAAAGTTTTTAGACTCAGGCGATAACTGCTGAACAATTAAATCGGCAAGGCCTAACGAGCCATTTGATGAAAGCTCTGTTGAAAGTTGCTGATCGTGCATTTCTTCAAAGAACTTTACACCACTTGAATTAAATGGACTGTCTTTGTCTTCAAATGCTTCGTTAGCTTTGCGCATTCCTTTGAGCAACATTTGCGTAAAAATAGCTTCAAATTGTGCGGCCGCTTTTTTGAGCGCAGCTTTAGAGGCATCAGTTGATGCATCGCCACTCGTTAAGGCTTCTTTACGAAGTGAATCTAAGTTGCCTAAATCAAAAAAGTTTTGTTTATCGAGGTGATTAGTTTCCATCGGCTTTTTGACACAAAATGAATAATGCAGTTAAAAATGCAAAAATTGAGCCACTACCGATAAAACGAGGAAGATAAAAATAATAAACTTAAGTTGCTGTAAATAAAAAGCCCTAATTTCAAAAAATAGGGCTTAAGTAATACGTTATTTATTGGCTTGGGTTATTTATATAACAACTAACTGTCCGTTAATTGCGCCGGCTTCTTTTAGTGCTTCTAAAATAGCCATTAAGTCACCAGGCGCTGCGCCTACTTCGTTAATTGCGCGAACTAAATCGTCAAGGCTTACACCTGGATTAAATACAAAGGCGCGCGAGTCGTCTTGGTTTACATCAATAATACTTTGCTGTGTGACAACTGTATCACCGTTTGCTAGCGGGTTTGGTTGTGACACGTTTTGTTGTTCTGCAATTGTTACTGTTAAGCCACCGTGAGTTATAGCCGCAGGCTGAAGCTTAACGTTTTTACCAATAACAATTGTACCGGTGCGCGAGTTAACTATAATTTTAGCGGCCATATCAGCTGGCTTAAATTCTAAGTTTTCGAGTGTCGATAAGTACGATACACGCTGGGATGCATCGCGTGGGGCTATAACACGAATAGAAACAGAATCAATTGCTTGTGCGCTATTTGGACCAACTAAGTCATTAATTGTTTTTTCTAGGCGTTTTGCCGTTGTAAAGTCTGGACGGTTTAGGTTGAAGGTAATGTAATCGCCTTGCATAAATGGGCTTTCTACAGTGCGTTCAACTGTTGCGCCATTTGGTATACGACCAACTGTAGGGGTGTTAATTACAACCTTACTACCATCAAGGCCTTGTGCGCCTAAGCCACCGACAATTAAGCTACCTTGTGCAATTGCATACACGTTACCGTCTACACCCTTTAAAAAAGTTTGTAGTAAAGTACCGCCACGTAAACTGCCTGCACTACCAATAGAAGAAACCGTAATATCTATTGTTTGTCCGGGCTTTCTAAATGCAGGTAATTCTGCATGCACAGCAACAGCGGCAACATTTTTAATTTTAGGACTTTGAGTTGAAGGTAGCGTAATACCAAAGCTGTTCAACATGCCTCTAAAACTTTGTTGTGTGTATGAGTTTTGCTCGCCAGTGCCCGGCAAGCCAACCACTAAGCCATAACCAACTAATTGGTTAGAGCGCACGCCCTCAACCATAGACACATCTTTTATGCGCTCAGCACTGGCAGTAAACTGCCAACCTAATAACACAACTAAACATAAAGCTTTAAGGCTATTCATGTTGTTACCCTCTAAAATGGAAACAGCGAACTGCTAAAGAAACGTGTAAGCCAACCAGGACTTTGCGCCTCTTGCGTTTGCCCTTTACCTGAGTATTGAATACGTGCATTAGCAATACGATTTGATTCAACCGTATTATCGGCGCTTACATCTTGAGGGCGTACTAACCCTTCTAAACGAATAAACTCTTCACCGGTATTAAGCGTTAGCCATTTTTCACCGCGTATAACTAAATTACCGTTAGGTAAAACGCGCATTACATTAACCGAAATATCGCCTACTAAGCTGTTTGATTGGTTTGATTTTGAATCGCCCGTAAATGACGAATCGCTACCAATACCAAACTGAATACTGTCGCCACCTATATTTACAGGTAGACCACCTAATCCAATAACGGGGTCTAAGCTTGCGTCGGTTTCTTTGTCTGTTTCTGTTTTAGCGGCTTTTGTTGCTTGAGTAGACTCTTGCAACTTAACCGTGATTATATCGCCAGTACGTAGCGCTTTTTTATCAGAATATAAGTCGTTTGATGTATGAGTATTAAACAATGAACCTGTGGCTACCAGCGGCTCTAAAATAGGCTCGGGGTACATAGGTGCGTAGTAAGGGTCGTCCTGCACTACTTCACTATTTTGCGTAGACATACAGCCACTTAAAAATAATGTGCCCGCTGCAAATAAAATAATATTACGCATAATTCCCCCTACTCTATTAAAGCTGTTGATTGATATAACTCATCATTTCGTCAACGGCCGAAATTACTTTTGAGTTCATTTCGTAAATACGCTGAGTTTCGATTAGGTTTACGAGCTCTTCAGTTACATTTACGTTTGAAGTTTCGAGTGAGCCTTGAATAATGCTACCTAACCCTTCAACGCCAGGGTTACCTTGTACCGGCGCACCACTTACAGCGGTTTCGGTATAAAGGTTTTGACCAATTGGCTCAAGGCCCGATGGATTAATAAAATCACTAATAGTAAGCTGACCAATTACCACGTTATCGGCTTGGCCTGCAACACGTACAGATACTTCGCCGTCTTGCGAAACCGTAATTGATTGCGCGTCATCAGGTACATTCATTTCTGGCTGAATCACATAACCTGCGCCCGATGTTACAATTCGTCCATCGCCATCGGTAGTAAACTGACCATTGCGCGAGTAAGCAATATTGCCATCTGGTTGCAGTACTTCAAAAAAACCTTCACCAGAAATCATCCAATCTAGTGAATTTTCGGTGGTCAACATGTTGCCTTGCGTAAACTCTTTTTGGTTAGCTACAACTTTAGCACCCGCACCTAACATTAAGCCCGATGGCATTTCGGTATCTTGCGATGAACGACCACCTGGTTGATTAATATTTTGATAAAGTAAATCTTCAAATATAGCGCGGCTTTTTTTATAACCTACGGTACTCGCATTCGCTAAATTATTTGAGATAACCGATATATCGGTTTGTTGAGCGTCTAGCCCAGTTTTACTGATCCACAATGCTGGATTCATAATCGTGTCCTCACTTTAAAGTTAAACTATGCGTAATAACTGATCTTGACGCTCGTCAATTTCTTCAGCTGTTTTCATTAATTTCACTTGTAATTCAAATTGGCGCTGGTGGCTTATCATGTCGACCATTTCGTGAACAGGGTTCACATTCGACATTTCAAGCGAACCACTTAAAACTTTTACATTGGCAGAGGTATCTACTGTTACATTTGCTTTTGGTCTAAATAAACCATCGTTACCTTTTTCGAGCTGTGAGCTATTTGCTTCTACTACTCTAAGCGTGTCTATTTCTTCTAAAAAGTTAGCTGGAGCGCCTTGTGGTCGAACTTGAATAGCGCCATCTTGGCTAAACCCTATTTTTTCGACTGGGACAGGTAAAATAACAGGTCCCCCTTCGCCAATAACTTGACGACCGTGGCTGGTTACGAGCATGCCTTGAGCAGTAATGTTTAACGTACCCACTTTTGTGTAAGCTTCATTACCGGAGGCATCTTGCACTGCAAGCCATGCGTTATCGCTCATTGCGATATCTAAGTCTCGCCCGGTTTGAACAATGCCACCCGATACCATGTTAGAACCCGGACGCTCTTGCATTGAAAATACACGTGTAGGCAAACCTTCGCCAAACGCTTGCATAGAACGTGCTTGCGCAAAGTCAGCTTTAAAACCCGTTGTATTTGCATTTGCCAAATTATTGGCTTTTAAAGCAAGCCCTTGTAGGCTTTGCTTAGCGCCAGAGGCCGCAATGTAGACCATTTTGTCCATAGTATCGACTCACATAAAAAATCTCTGAACTTATAAATGCAAAATAGGTGCCAGATTAAATTTGACGCAACATTGAGAGGTATTTAGAAGGGCTTACAAAGATGACTTATAAAAAAGGCTGCAAAAATGCAGCCTAATATATTTAATGAGGTTTAGCTTATCGAATCTGCAAAATACTTTGCTGAATAGTTGAGTTAACTTCAAGCGCACGTGAGTTTGCTTGGTAATTACGCTGTGCAGTAATTAAGTCTACTAGTTCATTAGTAAGGTTTGTATTTGATTGCTCAAGCGCTGATGAGTTAATTCCACCAAATGTACCCGAACCAGCTTCACCCGCTACAGGTTCACCTGAATCAATACTTTGCTTCCAGCTTGTATCACCCACTTGTGATAACCCTTGTGAATTTGGAAAACGTACCATAGCCACTTGGCCTAGGAATGTTGAGTCACCATTACTGTAAGAAGCGACAATTTTACCGTCTGTGCCAATATCAATTCCGGCTAAACGACCAACTGTTGAGCCATCTTGATCGAGTGCTTTTACTTCAAAACCACTTGAATACTGAGTTGGGATACGTCCTGCCGTGTTATTTTCATCGCGCCAGTTAAGCTCAATACCAGTACCAGGGAAAGTTGCACCATTGTCTAGTAATGTTGATAAACCAGCGCCAGAACCCGCTGGTAGTAATATTTCATCAAAAGTAGTTGTATTTGTATTTGCCACACCACCTGTTGTTGATGGCAAACCACTTGAGTTAAAACCTAGGGTAGTCAGTGGTGTATAAGGTGTCGTTGTTTGTTCTCCACCAGTTGTGCCATCAACTACTTTGCCATCAAGTGTTGCGTATACTTCCCAACTGTTATCTGTACCACCTGCTGCGGCATCATCTTCTTTAGCAAAAAAGTACTGTAAGATGTGCGGCTCACCTAGTGAATCATATACTGTTGTTGACGTAGATGAGTTATAAGTACCACTAGACGTAGGGTCAAAATCTAGACCTGATGGATCCGCCGTTGCATCTAAGTTAAACGACAAAAATACATTTTCTGTTGCGCGAGGTGAACCAGACGAATCAGGGATTTGAATTGGATCAGTTGTGCTCAAACTTACCGACGTTGTATCACCTGTAGATGAATCAACTGGGAATGCTTGTAAAAAGTTACCTTTTGCGTCAACCATAAAGTTATCTTGGTTAAGCTTAAATGCACCCGCACGTGTATATGTTAAATCTTGCGAAGATAAATCGTCGGTCATCGCAAAATAACCTTCACCAGTGATTGCTAAATCAAGTGAGTTATTTGTAAATTGCAGTGAGCCTTGGTGAAACTGCTGCGCAACCATGGTTGTTTGCACACCGTCACCATTTTTAGTCTTACCAGAGCTAAACACTGATGAAGCGTAAACATCGGCAAACTCAGCGCGTGACTCTTTAAAACCTGTGGTATTAACGTTTGCAATATTATTTGCCGTTACGTCTAAATCTTTTTGCGCGGCAGCAAGGCCGGTTAATGCAATATTGAAGCTCATAATTCACCTCTAACCTGTTAGTCTGTGGCCTGCTAGCAGGCGAAAATACTAAAATTTATTACGCGATTTCTGCTACATCTGTCAGCCTAACCGCACCTTCTTTAGTGTTAATAATAATGCCACTTGAGCCATTAATATTAACGCTTTCAATGTTTTTAAATGTAGCAATGGGCAAGCTTGAAAATTCGCCGTCAGTGCTTCCTTCAGCGGTTACTGAATATTCACCTTCAGGTAAACGCTCACCGGCTTCATTTTTGCCATCCCACGCAAAGCGAACTGCACCTGCTGATTGAGAACCCATATCAATAGTTCTCACTAGCTGACCCGATGCATCTGTCACTTTGATTTTTAAGTTATCAACGGCTTCTTCTGCCACTGCCGAGCCTCTGGCATCACCCGTTTCATTTAAATCTAAGGTGTTTGACTCAAGTAAAGCTTGCTTGCCAACAAGTGTTGATGCTTGCAAAGCTGAATTTGATGTCATAGATGAAGCTAAGCTATCAAAATTTGAATTTAAATCGCTGATCCCTTGCGCCATTGTAAAGCTCGTCATTTGAGCAATCATTTGATCGTTATCCGCAGGGTTACTGGGATCTTGAAACGATAATTGCTGAGTTAACAAAGAGAAAAAGTCTTCTTGTGTTAACGCATCACTCTCAGTATCACTGGTAGCAACTTGTTGCTCTTGCCAGCGTATAGAGTCTAAATAGGATGAAGATGTACTAATATCGTTACTCATAACCTACCCTCGGTTACCGCTGCCCTAGCAACAGTGTTTTACTTAGCATTTGCTTTGCTGCATCAGCAACTTGCACGTTTGTTTGGTAAGAACGAGAGGCAGAAATCATATTTGCCATCTCCTCTACAACATTAACGTTGGGTTTATAGATATAGCCATTTTCATCCGCACTTGGATGATTTGGGTTATATTCAATTTGTAGTGGAGCATCGCTTTCAACAATGCCCAAAACTTTAACACCAACTGCGGAGCCCTGCTGGTTACTTGCTGATGCTGAAGCTTTTGTTAGCTCAGCCGCAAATACAGGTTGGCGCGCTCGGTACGTTTTGTCTTGAGATGAACTAATGGTATTAGCATTAGAAATATTACTAGCGGTGGTATTTAAGCGAACATTTTGTGCGCTCATACCCGAACCTGCAATATCGAAAACATTATATAAACTCATAATTTTTATCCTTGACTACCGAGAGCTTTATTCAGACCTTTGAATCTGCCGCTTAAAAATTGCAAGCTGGCCTGATACTCCATAGCATTCTGTGTATACAAGTTTCGTTCCACTTGTATATCAACCGAGTTACCATCGCCTGTATCTGATTGATTTGGCAAACGAAATGATTCAGAGCTGCCCATACTATGAGTACCTCCACCAATGTGTTTATCATTAGTTCTTACCATAGTATTGCCGCTTTGCTGGGTTGACCTTGCCGCTTTTAAAGCTGAGGCAAAGTCTATATCTTTTGCTTTATAGCCAGGCGTATCAGCGTTAGCTATATTAGTTGCAATTAATTCTGCTCGCTGTGAACGTATCAACATGGCTTGCGGATGCACACCTAATGCTTTATCAAAACTGATAGCCATAACCTTCTCCAAAAAATTGACTTACCCATGAATAAAGCAAAAAATAAGCCATTAATATTAGGAAGTGTTATATTTTTATAAGGTTATGTATCTAAATAGAAAAACGACGCTTGGTGCGTCGTTTTAGGGAAATGGATTAACTTAGTTATTTCTTTTGGTAAATGATACCGGGGTTGCATCTAACCATATCAAATTCAGTACTTAGGCCAGTTAGGGACTCTGACGCTCCTAAAAATAAGTACCCTTTTGGGTTTAACGCTTGTGCAAACTGGTTAATAATTTTAGCTTTTATTTCAGGCGCAAAGTAAATTAGTACATTTCGGCAAAAAATAATATCAAACTTGCCCATTAACGCGTAAGAATCAAGCAGATTTAAATGCCTAAAACTAACTTGTTTTTTTATTGTATCGTTTACTTGTGCCATACCGTTGCCGCTGTCTTTAAAAAACTTTTTACGACGCTCTGCAGATAACCCTCTGGCGAGTGCCAGCGCGTCATACTCTGCATTTTTACACATATCAAGCATGGTATTAGATATGTCGGTACCAATAATTTGTGCCCCCATACGAAGCACACCTGGTTGCTTAGCACTAAATTCAGCAACTGACATAGCTATTGAATAAGGTTCTTGGCCTGACGAACTGGCAGCAGACCAAATTTTTAAAGGTCTTCTTAGGTCTTTAAATTCTGGGAAAAGCTTGTTTTGGAGCAACTCAAATGGGTATTGATCTCTAAACCACAAAGTTTCGTTGGTGGTCATTGCATCAACCACAGCGGCTCTTAATTGCCGCTCGTGAGGCCCGAGAGTTTTACTAACCAACTCCGATAAAGATCCCACATTAAATCGAGTCATTAACGGAGCAAGTCGGCTTTTAACTAAATACTGTTTATTTTCACCTAAAACAATGCCGCATTGCTGCTCTAAAAATGAACGAAATTGGTCGTATTCACTTTGCTGCAAATCTTTATTATTCAAGTTAGTAGCACCTATTTTTGTTAATCACAATGAACCCACTTTTTAACCGCTGTTGCTAATTCGTCTGGGTTAAATTTAGCAATAAAGTCATCTGCCCCGACTTTTTCAATCATAGCCTGGTTAAAAACACCACTCAGAGAGGTATGCAAAATAACATGCAAAGGTGCAAGTTTGGGATCTGCTTTTATTTCAGCTGTTAAGGTATAGCCGTCCATTTCTGGCATTTCAACGTCTGAGATAAGTAACGCTACTCGCTCAGTAATATCGTTTTTACAATCAAGCTCTGCTATTTCTTTTAATCTTATAAGTGCTTCTTTACCATTTTTGGCAAGCTCTGTTTGCACGCCTAACGGCTCTAGGGCACGTTTAACTTGATTACGCGCAACAGCAGAGTCGTCTGCAATAAATACGATACGTTCGCCTAAATCTTTTTGAATATCGCCGCTTTGTGCAACTTCAGCACTTACTTCTGTGTTTACTGGGCAAATTTCGTTGAGAATTTTTTCTACATCGAGAATTTCGACTAATTCATTTTCGATTTCGGTCACTGCCGTTAAATATGAATAACGTCCGGCGCCTGATGGCGGTGGCATTATTTTTTCCCAATTCATATTTACAATACGTTCAACTCCGCCCACTAAAAACCCTTGCACAGAGCGATTGTATTCAGCAATGATTATAAAGCTGTCTTTAATGTTGTCGATTGGGCGCCCACCTACAGCCATTGATAAATCAATAACCGAAATGGTTTGACCACGAATATGTGCAACACCACGAATATACGGATTAGATTTTGGCATGCTTGTTAGTGGAGGGCATTGCAGCACTTCTCTCACTTTAAATACATTAATACCAAAACGCTGACGCCCTCTGAGCTTAAATAAAAGTAATTCTAGGCGGTTCTGCCCAACCAACTGTGTGCGTTGGTTTACTGAGTCTAAAATGCCTGCCATTCAAATCTCCTAAAGAAAACAAATAATACGGAACGATAATTGCTTTCTATTTATAAAGCTACATAACATCGCGGGTGCGTCTACTTTTTGACGCAAAATATTTATACCCTGTTTGAAACCATAAGCATAGTCGAAACATTATGAGTTTGTTAAAAAAAATCAGAAGATACAGTGTTTTTTATTTTGTTACTAGCTTGTGCTTTGTATTCCCTTTGCAAGCTAAAGTGTTTAGTAAAGATTTATTACAAGACATGGCCGTTGCTTATATAGCTAAGCAGATTGGTACATTGCAAAATACTAATACTCAATTAAGTGCACTGCCTTTAGATAGTCGCATTCCTGATCGTGTCTGTAATACTGAACTTGAATTATCAACATCCGATGAGCCACCATTCAACCGCCAAGTAACCTTACAAGCCAAATGCAATGATGCGCAAACGTGGACTCAATACGTTCATGTAAGAGTTGTTGAAATGGCTCCAGTTGTTGTTGCCACTGCTAATTTAACTCGTGGTGAAGTAATAACTAAATCGCATTTAAGTATTGAAATGAAACCAACTCACTTTGTACGAATTCAGTACTTAGATGACCCTACAATGCTAATAGGCAGCAGAAGTAAACGAAATATTAGAAGTGGTATGCCAGTATTACTAAACCAAATTTGTATGGTGTGTAAAGGTGACTCTGTTAATATTTACGCTAACCTTAGAGGCCTTAGAATTAAAACCACAGGTATTGCTTTAGAAGACGGTACTTTGGGCGAACAGATACAAATAAAAAACAAAAAATCAGGTAAAGTTTTAAATGCGCGAGTAGATGGTGTAGAGTCTGTTCAGGTGAATATTTAATTTAGATTTATACTAAAGTATCCTACGTATATGCCGATAACATGGCATAAGTTGGGTAATATACGGGTTTATTATTATGGTTAATCAAGTTAATGGCAGTAATCAACAAGCTAATGCGTTAACAAATGCAAAGCAACAACAAGTTGATTTAAAAAAAGATAACGCAAATACACAAGCGACGCAGACTCCTTCGCCTAAAGCAGCAAGTGACTCTGTAAGCTTGACGCCGCAAGCGCAGCAATTAAAAACGCTTCAAGATAAAGCACAGCAATCGTCTGGCTTTGATAGCGATAAAGTTGCTGAGCTTAAAAAAGCAATTACCGAAGGTAAATATCAAGTGGACAGTGAAAAGCTTGCTAAAAATTTAGCTGATTTTGAGTTTAACGTGTATGGCTGATCATAATAGTTTAATTAGCGTAAAACTAAACCAACAAGTAAGTTGTTTAGATTCTTTGCATACGCTATTAAACGACGAGCTTACTGCTATTGCCTCACGACGTGGTGCTGGTTTAAAAGAAATTACCCAACAAAAAATGTCTTTTTTAACTAAGTTAAGCACTCTTGATAAAGAGCTGAGTAAGCTAATTGCCAGTAACGATACACAAAACCCTGAAATATCTGAGCTAATAAGCCAAGTTAAAACTCAACTTGCGCAATGCCAAAAACAAAATAATGTTAATGCTCATGCTGCTCGCCAAGCGCAACTAAGCGTTAAACAATTAAAAGAGATATTAATTGGCGCACCAACGTCAATGACCTACGACCAAGCCGGTAAGTCTGTAAATACCGAGAGTAAACTGGTTCGTAATTTAAAAGCGTAAGCCCAAAATTGGACATTAAAAAAACCTTATTGATTTATCAATAAGGTTTTTTTAATGTCCTTTATTCTTAAATTTCGTTATAAATAATATCAATTTTCTTAATAATGTAAGCCCCCTTAATAATTAAGAGGGCTTTATTGAGATTAAATATCCGTTTGATTATTACTACTTTCAATTAAGTGTTTAATCATCTCTTCCGATTGATTTTGTACATCAACCGCAGGTGCTGCTGCATCAATGCTTCCCCCACTTTGAGCTGGAGTATAAGCAATTGCAGAGCCTTCTTCATCAAGTAGATTATTTAAAGCAACTAACTGCTCTGTTTCAGAGTCAATTATTACATCGTTTATGCTTAGTGGTTCTGCTTCACTAACTCCTACCACCTGTTCTGGCGTGCTTGCTATTGTTCCTACATTTGCTAAATTAATGGTTTCGGTGTTTAACACTTCATCACCTTGCGTATCACCCAATGCTGACTCTTCGCTAAATGACGCTGGCATAATGTCGCCAGCACCTGAACCTGATTCAGAGGTGTAAATATTGCCGGACTGCTCTACCTCGTTACCCGTATTTTTAATCAAGTAGTTTCCGACTTCATCAACAGTAACAAAATAATATTGCTCCCCTCCACCAATGTTTAGGTTGGCTAAGTTTAAAAACCCTCCCCAATCTCCATTGCTATCTGAAGTAAAGCTGCTTGAAAGTTCTAATACATCTAAATCTAGACCGAGTAAGTCAATGCCTAATAACGAAGAGCCAATAATGTATACTTCAGTATCTGGCTCTGTTGTCCCTTCAACTGATGGGAGTACAATACCTAATATTCCTGAACTAAAATCAGTAACCTCAAAACCTATTGGCGTGGTATCAATAACCAATCCAGATATACTACCGCTTGAAGTTGTATTACCTGATGTATCAGTTGCTACGGCTGTTACTGTGTACTCCCCATCAGCTAAGTCAGTATTAGCTGTAGCACTCCATACACCCGATGCATTAACAGTTTCTATTAATACAATACTTTCAGTTGGACCATTAAAGGTAACAGTTACAGACTCACCTGGAGCGGCAGTCCCCGTAACAAGCGGTGTTTGATCTGCGGTTAGCTCTAACCCCGAGTCAATTGTAATACCTGAGTCAATTGCGCTACTTGATGATTGCGTACCAGTATTACCTGCACCATCAGCAATGCCAACATCTACAGTGTAGTTACCTTCACTAAGTACTTCTGCCGATATCACGCTCCAAGTTCCATCAGTGCCAACGGTTGTGTCAACATTGTGAGTGGCACCAGCTGAATCAGTAAACATAACTATTACAGCCGCACCTGCAAAGCTTCCAGTTACAGAACCCGTAATGGTAGGCGTTGTATCTTGCCCTACTGTAATTGGGTCTATCACTACAGTTGGTGCAGTATAATCGGTGCTTGACACCATAGTATCGCTAGCAGAGTTACCCGCTGTATCGCTTATTGATGCTGTTGCATTAAAGCTACCTTCACTAAGCGCGGTGGTAGCTGTTACTGACCATGTGCCATTGCCTGAAACTTGAGCGGTAATAGTTTGTGAATCATTATTAGCATCTGTAATAACAACACTCACATTTGTACCTGCTGGTGCATCACTTGTACCTGTAATTGTTGGTAACGGGTTATTAGTAACAGGTAACTGATTAACTTCAACTGTTGGTGGTGTTAAATCAATAATGCCACCTAGGCTTGTAGAACTTGTAAGCCCTAAGTTTTCAACTGTAGCACTTACAGTAAAGGCACCTTCAGCTAATGGTGTTGTAGGTATTAGAGTCCATACACCTGCAATAGCTTGGGTGTTATATGTCGTTGCTGTACCGCTACTATCGGTAATAACTACCTGTACGTCACCTGCTAATATATCTGTGGTACCTGTAATTGTTGGCGTTGTATCGCTTGTATCTACAATTTGATTAATTAACAAACCTGGTAAGGTTGTACTAATAGTGCCCGTTTGCGTAACTGTTGCTATATTCCCAGCATCATCTGTACTTATTGCCTCAATTGTTAAGTCACCTTCAGCAAGTAAAGGAGTAACAATAAGCCATGTTCCGTCTCCTAATACCGAAGTGGTAACTACATATAATGTATCTGTAGAGTCAGTAATATTTACGGTAATTAAACTTCCTACCTCTTCATCGCTTGTCCCTTCAATAGTAGGTGTTAGCGTATTAAGTACACCAAACGCATCAATTCCTAGCGCTGGCGCTATAGTATCTATGGTTACTTGCTCAATGGCCGACTGCCCTGTATTACCTGCCGCGTCAGTTATACTTGCAGAAACAGTATATACACCATCTGATAAGCTAGTAGTTACTAAAGACCACTTGCCATCGCTACCAATTAAGGTATTAAATACCGTTTTTTCACCATTACTACCAATAACAGTTACATCAATATTTGTGCCTTCCGCTTCTGGTGATGTACCTGAAAGCTCTAATATATCTGTATTGCTAATGCTCAGTGGTAAAATTCTAACCACTGGTACTAGCGTATCAACGACGAATTCAAGCGTATCGGTAACTACATTACCTGCATCATCAGTAATACTCACATTAGCAACGTGCTGCCCTTCAGATAATGCATCAACTTCAAGTGTAAATATTCCCAAAGCATCAACTGTAGTAGTTAGTACAGTGCCGCCATCTAGTTGTATTTCAACAACACCATTAATTAAATCACTGGTACCTTGGATTATTGGCGTGGAGTCTGATGTTGTGCCAATAACCTGTAAGCCAAGTGTTGGCGATATTGTATCCACCACTGCGGTAAGTAGTTGCGTGGTAGTAATACCGACCTCACTTAACACGTCAACTGTTACGCTAAATGTACCTTCAGCTAATGATTGAGGAACCTGTACAGCCCACGTATTATCGGCTTGCACTATAGCCGTAAGCTCTTGTACTACATTTCCGCTATCTACCACTTTAACTAGCACTTCAGTGCCTGGTGCTTGGTCGGTCGTACCACTAATTATTGGTAAATCGCCCTCACCAGTAGCAAAGTCAACTACTGCATTTAGTACTGGGGTTGAAGCATCTACATCAGCAGTCGTAATAGTGGTGGTGTTACCCGCATCATCGGTTGCAGAGGCTTCAATAACTGATAAGCCAATAACATTAACGGCTAGGCCTAATAGCTCCCAATCACCATTTGCATCTGTGGTTACATCGTATGTTAAATCGAGTAAATCACCTGCAAGCTCTAGAGTAACCGTAACGGTTTTACCTTCGCCCAAATCAGATGTACCAGATAAAGAAACCAACTGACCTAATAGGAACGAAGGCACAATTGTTAGCTCTGGTCCCACGGTATCAACCTCACCACCGGTTTTATTGTCGACCGAAGTATTGCCCGCAGCATCGCTAATAGTTGCACTAACACTGTAAACACCGTCAGCTAAAATATTATTAGCAGCCGCTTGCCAGTCTCCATTGCCATCGGTTTGAACGGTCATTTGATGAGAAACTCCAGCAGAATCAGTAAAGGTAACAATAACGTTTGTATTTTCCTCGTTAGACGTACCTGTAATCAATGGAGTGCTATCTTGAGTTAGTATTAATGAACTTTGATTAATACTAATTTCAGGAGCAATTGTATCAATGGTTGCTGTATTTGTTGCGTCCCCGGTATTACCCGCGCTGTCAGTAACAAATACTTCAACTGAATAATCTCCTTGTGAAAGAGAACTACTTGCCTCTACAGACCATACACCACCAGTTTGAACTGTTGTATTTACAGTATGCTCATTACCTTGTGCATCAGTGAATACCACTGCAACAGCATCACCCACATTGGCACCTGTCACACTTCCTGAAATACTTGGAGTTAGATCGGTACTTCCAGCAATATTATTAATAGTTACAACTGGCGCTGTTATGTCAACTTCCCCTGTAATACTTGTGTTTACAGGATTACCGGCAGTATCTGTTGTTGAAGCTAAAACTGTGTAAATGCCCTCGCTCAACTCTGTACTTGCAGCGACTGACCATGTGCCATTTGCACCAACCGTAGCATTAACCGTTTGCTCTGCACCTAAGCTATCAGTAATTAAAATAATAACTAATGCGCCTTGCGGTGCGGTTGTTGTGCCTGAAATTGTAGGCGTTGTATCATTTAAAGTTACAAGCGGCGTAATACTAAGCGTTGGCGCGGTTAAATCGATAACACCGCTACCTGTTGTATTACTCGTTAAGCTTCCTTCAGTTACACTTGCCGAAACAGTAAATTCACCTTCAGGTAGAATATCTGTCGCATCAACACTCCAAATACCGCCTACTACCGTCGTAGTTACAGTATGTGAAACGTTATTAACGTCAGTTATAACGACTGTGATCACCGAGTTATCTATTGCACTACTTGTGCCTGATATTGCTGGTGTTTGATCGTTCGTATCAACAATTGTATTAATATTAATTGTAGGCGCATTGGTATTTAAAGTTGCGGTACTATTTGCAACTGATTCATTCCCTGCGGCATCAGTAACACTTGCAGAAACTGTAACTTCACCATCAGTTAGTACATCTGTAATATCTACAGTCCAAGCACCTCCTGCACCAACAACAGTTGTGTAAGTCTCGGTACTATCTCCATCGGTCACAGTTACTGTAATACTCGTGTTTTCAGGTTCATTAGATGTGCCTGAAATAGTTGGCGTGCTGTTATTAATTGTACCTAATGCATTTATAGTAATACTTGGTGCTTGAGTATCAATAAAGCTCGAGCCTGTATCCACACCTTGATTGCCAGCATCATCGGTAATACTTACCTCAACATCATAATTGCCATCTGGCAAGCTTGGCGCCGTAACTTGCCAATCGCCGCTAGCATCAACTATTGCGGTTAAAGTATGTATATCACCGTTGCTATCTGTAATGACTATATCGACCACCGTATTCTGTGGTTCAGTTGAAGTACCACTTATAATTGGTGTATTAGTGTTAAATACAGTTGTGTCATTAAGTACAATAACAGGTACTTGAGTATCAATTGTTAAATCAATAGTCGTGCTGCTGATATTATTAGCGTCATCGGTAATGCTTACTTGCGCCGTATAATCACCATCAACAAGTGCTACGGGGACATCTACTTGCCAATTGCCATCAGTACCCACAGTTGCTGTTAGTGTTTGACCACCAATAATAATGCTTACATCTGCACCTATCTCATTACTTGTGCCTGAAATTGTAGGTGTTGTATCTATTGTCGCGTTAACTTCGTTCACAATTAATGTAGGATCAACACTGTCTATTTCACCTTGAGCCTGCTGCGTTGTTAAGTTACCAACACTGTCTCTAACCTCTGCAACAACGGTATATTGACCTTGCGCTAGCTCTGCAGGTACAGCAACAGACCAGTCGCCACCGGCTTGAACTGTCGCAGTAAACGCTTGGCTTTCTCCTTCACTATCAGTCACGGTTATATTAATTACAGTGCCTTGCCCCATATCGGTGGTGCCGCTAATTACTGGCGTACTGTCATTAGATAAAGCATCGACACTAACTGTTAGGTCTGGCGCTACGTTATCAAAATCAAGTGTATTGATTGTTCTAACATTACCAGCGGCATCCGTTGCACTGGCAGTTACATAGGCAAGATTTAGTAAAGGTACTGTTATGTTTGCAAGCCCCCACGTACCATCAGGATTTGTCGTTGCTGTATAAGTTGCACCAACTAATCCCCCAACTAGGTACTCTGTAATAGTGATTACAGAACCCCCTGGTAGATCAGAATCCCCCGAAAGAGAAACTAAATTACCTAATAAAAACGATGGAATAATTTCAAGATCCGGAGCAGTTACATCTACTTCGCCAGTGTCCGTGCCGGTGCCTGTGTTGCCTGCAGCATCAGTGATGCTGGCGCTGACGCTGTAGTTCCCTTCAGTTAATGTGCCTGTTGGTGTCGCACTCCAGTTACCACTTGCATCGGTTTGTACATCAATGCTTTGAGTGGCATTTGTTGCATCGGTAAACGTAACCGTGATGGTGCTGTTAGGCGCATCACTGGTGCCCGTAACAGTGGGCGTGCTGTCGTTTGTTAATACTGGCGCATCCACGGTAATGCTTGGCGCGGTCGTGTCAATGGTGCCGTTGCCTGTAATATCGGTGCTGTTGCCTGCCACATCGCTAATACTTGCTTCGATGCTGTATGGTCCTTCAGCCAATGCAGTCGGTACTTCCACCGAGAAGTTGCCATCAGCATCCACAGTGGTCGTAAAGGTTTGTGTATTGCCTTGATCGTCCACAACCGTGAAGTTAATAACCGTGCCTTCAACGGCATCACTTGTGCCGCTAAGTGTCGGAGTGATGTCATTACTTGAACCTGGGCTGGTAAGCACAAGTGTCGGTGCAGTGGTATCTACTTCACCAGTGCCTGTGGCGGTGGTGTCGTTGCCTGCGGCATCTTCAACACTTGCACTAATGGTGTATGCACCTTCTGCTAGTGCTACCGGTACAGGGATTGACCACGTGCCATTAGCAAGTACGGTGGCGCTCATTGTTTGTGGTGTGCCACTGCTATCTGTCACTATAACTGTTACCGTACTGCCTTGCGGTGCATCACTACTGCCTGCAATCGTTGGCGTGGTGTCGTTGCCTACACCATTGTCGGTAATAACAAGGCTCGGGCCAGTAAGGTCTATCAGACCTGTTTCGGTGGCGCTGCCGATATTACCTAGGCCATCGTCTACCTCTGCGGTGACCGTATATTCGCCTTCGGCTAGTACGCTTGGTGCATCGACGCTCCATACACCACCCGTTACGGTCGTATCAACAGTCGTAATATTCCCTGCACTGTCTTCAAACGTTAAGCTGATAGTGGTGTTATCTGCCGCATCGCTTGTACCATTAATGGTTGGTGTGGTGTCGTTGGTATCAACCAAGGCATTAATGCTAATGCTCGGCGCGGTGGTGTTGAGTGTCGCGGTTTCACTTAATGTGGTGGTGTTTCCGGCGTTATCGCTCACGCTGGCTTCAATAGTAAGCTCTCCATCAGCTAATGCTGTCGGCACATCTGCTGACCAACTGCCGTCGGCTTGTACTGTCGCGGTGAACGTTTCGGTTGTGGTGCCATCGCTTACACTGATGTTTATCACTGTGCCCGCTGGCGCATTGCTGCTTCCGCTGATTGTTGGGGTGCTGTTATTAGTGGCACCTACTGTGTCTAACGTCAGTGTCGGCGCTAAGGTATCTAGGTTGCCTGATTGAACTGCACCGCCAGTATTGCCTGCATCATCGGTGATACTGGCTTGCACGGTGTAGCTTCCATCCGGTAATTCAGGGCTAGTTGCTTGCCAATCGCCGTTTGCATCGACTGTGGCTGTAATTGGGTGTTCATCACCGTTGCTGTCAGTAATAACAATGTTGATAACCGTGCCTTCAGGCTCTGTTGAGGTACCACTAACAACTGGGGTGCTGTCGTTGCCAAGGCCCAGTGCATCAACGGTGACAACCGGTGTAATGGTGTCTACGTTACCACTGCTGCTCGCGGTGGTGTCGTTGCCTGCAGCATCCGTAATGCTGGCGCTTACAGTAAAGTCACCTTGCGCAAGCGCACTTGGGATTTCAATGTCCCAGTGGCCATCACTTTCAACGGTGGTGGTAATGGTTTGCACTACGCCGTCGCTGTCGGTCACGATGAGTGTAACAGTGCCGCCAATTTCGTTACTGGTGCCCTGCAGCTCAGGTGTTAAATCGCTAACATCGCCTACGTTTTGAATGGTGAGCGTTGGCGCTTGCGTGTCGATGGTGGTGGTATCACTCGCGGTGGTTTCGTTGCCGACACTGTCGCGTACACTCACTTCAATGGTGCTTTCACCTTCGCTTAGCGGTGTGGTTGGAGTGGCACTCCAATTGCCATCCGCATCCACAAGCGCAGTGATGGTTTGTGGGTTGCCTGCGCTATCGGTCACTACAATAGTGACTTGCGCGCCTTCACCCGCATCGCTTGTGCCGCTTATGATTGGCGTGTTGCTGTCGCTTTGTGCGTCAACCTCAACAGTAAGCGTTGGTGGTGTGTTATCAAAGTCGTCTGAGCTAATTGTACGCGTGTTACCTGCGGCATCGGTCGCTGTTGCGATCACTGAGCCTAAGTTCAGTAATGAGATATCAATACCAGTCAGTGACCAGTTACCATTGGCGTCAGTGGTTGTGGTGTAACTTACGCCCACACCGCCGCCAACAAGTTGCTCAGTAATAGTAATTTCACGGCCAGCCGGTAAATCAGAGGTGCCGTTTAATAACACCAATGAGCCTAATAAGAAGGTAGGTGTAAATGCTAAGTCTGGCGGTGTTATATCGACTTCGCCACTGTCTGTACCTGTGCCTGTGTTACCTGCAGCATCGGTGATGCTGGCGCTGACGCTGTAATTACCTTCCGCTAAATCGCCGCTTGGCGTTGCACTCCAGTTACCACTTGCATCGGTTTGTACATCAATGCTTTGAGTGGCATTTGTTGCATCGGTAAACGTAACCGTGATGGTGCTATTAGGTGCATCACTAGTCCCTGTCACTGTAGGCGTGCTGTCATTTGTTAATAATGGCGCATCTACACTCACACTTGGTGCTGTGGTATCAATGGTGCCATCGCTCGCAATATCGGTGCTGTTGCCTGCCGCATCGCTAATACTTGCTTCGATGCTGTATGGTCCTTCAGCCAGTGCAGTCGGTACTTCAACTGAGAAGTTGCCATCAGCATCCACAGTGGTGGTGAACGTTTGTGTATTGCCTTGATCGTCCACTACGGTGAAGTTAATAACCGTGCCTTCAACCGCATCGCTTGTGCCGCTGAGTGTCGGGGTGATGTCGCTACTTGAGCCTGGACTGGTAAGTACAAGGGTCGGTGCAATGGTATCTATTTCACCAGTGCCTGTGGCAGTGGCTTCGTTGCCTGCGGCATCGCTCACACTGGCGCTCACTGTAAAGGTGCCTTCAGCCAGTACTTGCGTGGCTGCTACGCTCCATGTGCCATTAACCCCTAATGTGGTCGTTACGGTATGAGTAATATTATTACTGTCGGTGATTTCAACGCTTACGGTGCTACCTTGTGGCGCATTCGCTGTGCCGGTGATCGTAGGTGTTGTGTCATCAGTCACGGTTACATCATTTACGGCAATATT
>NZ_WTKS01000029.1:0-19367 GCF_011378625.1 Pseudoalteromonas sp. c7(2019)
ATTGTACCAACGTTTACGTGCGGTTTTACGCGTTCAAACTTTTCTTTTGCCATGACGGAACCTATCAGTTTTGTGTATCTAAATTACATATGAAAATAATCCACCAGAGGTAGATTAAGTTAATTTTTTCAAATAGTATTTTCTGACAGATAAAGGAAGTAATCAAGGAGATTCTTAGGACTGGTGCTGATAGGCAGAGTCGAACTGCCGACCTCACCCTTACCAAGGGTGCGCTCTACCAACTGAGCTATATCAGCAACACAAGAACTGGAGCGGGCAGCGGGAATCGAACCCGCATCATCAGCTTGGAAGGCTGAGGTAATAGCCATTATACGATGCCCGCATAAAAATCTGTTCTTAAACTACCTCTAACCGTCATGAATAAAGTGGTGGAGGGAGCTGGATTCGAACCAGCGAAGGCTGAGCCGTCAGATTTACAGTCTGATCCCTTTGGCCGCTCGGGAACCCCTCCACGATAATTCTCTACTAATTCACTTCCGGTAAAAGGAAAGTGGTGCCGACTAACCGAGTCGAACGGTTGACCTACTGATTACAAGTCAGTTGCTCTACCAGCTGAGCTAAGTCGGCACTGCTTTAGTACGGGGCGAGATATTAGAGTAAGGTTTATTGGGATGCAACAATAAAATTAAAAAAAGTGTAAATTTTTAGTTTAAATGCTCAATATTCACGCGAAAACGCGTTTTTTGCACTTTTTTATACTGTTTCGGTTAATTCGTACCAATAATTCAATCCCTTCATTACGAGCAATGAATCAAAAATACTTCCTGCAAATTGCTGCTGCAATAGTGAGCCATAGCCACCAGCAAAAATAATTTGTGTTGCTTGTTCTGTTTTTTGAGCCGTTAAATTCAGCTTAGCTTGCTCAATTGCCCCGATGGTTGCCACTAAGGCACCGTTTTTTAAACCATTTGGCGTGTTTTTACCCAGTTCATTAGTAAACGGTGTTTTACCGTCATCAAAAACACGTTGGGTGTTTTGTGTAAGCGATGAGGTCATTAAATCAAGCCCGGGTAAAATCCAGCCACCTAAATGTAGGCCTTCACTATTGAGCACATCAATTGTTGTCGCAGTACCCGCATCAACAACAATACATGCTGTGTTTGGATATAACGTAAAGCCTGCAATAAGCGCAAGCCACCTGTCTATGCCTAAGTTACCCACATGCTCGTAAGCACATACAAGATCTCCAAGCGTTTTGGTTACCTTGGCCTCAAAGCAAGTAATATTATTGCTAGCCGCTTGCGCGAGAATATCGTTTAGTAAATCACTGCGCCCTACGCACGCATAAATCACTTCGGTTATTTGCAACCAAGGTAGGTTATTTATATCTGCTGGTTGTGCTTGCTCGTTATGCCACAGCACAGCTTTTAGTGATGTATTTCCTACGTCGATCAGTAATCTCATACTTGCGCCTTTCTGAGGGAGACTTCACCACCGTAATAACTTTTTACTTCACCATCTTGGCGAATTCGTATTCCACCTTGTGGGTCAATACCTTCGCATATTCCACGCCAGCTTCGGTGCCCTGTATTTAGCTCAACATAATCGCCAGCAAACGCATTAAGCGAATTCCATTGCTCATACATATCTTGTAAGCCAGTTTGACGATACTGCACTAAACGCTGCTCTAAATGATAAGTAAGTGACGCCACCAGCTGGTTTTTATCAAGCTTTTGAGTATGTTGATTTAAGTCGGTCCACGCTTGGTCTATATGTTGGCTAAAACTCTCAGGCATTTGTAAATTAATACCTATACCAATCACTAACTGACAAGGTCCTTGCGGTTGCCCATCTAATTCAACCAATACACCTGCAAGTTTTTGTTTATTTATATAAATATCGTTAGGCCATTTAAGCTCTACGTCAATTTGGTATAACGCTTTAATTGCATCATAAACAGCAAGGCCTACCGCAATTGATACACCCATTGCAGCTTGAAGCCCGTCATCTAAGCGCCAAAAGTAACTGTAATACAGATTAGCGCCAAATGGGGATTGCCAAACACGGCCGCGTCGGCCGCGCCCTGCTTGCTGCATTTCAGCAACAATAACAGCACCAGACTCAAGCGCTGTTTTAGCCTGTATACGGCGCATAAGCTCGCTGTTGGTCGAATCAATAATAGGGTGTACTTCTACATCGGCAGTATTAGCACCTAGCGCTTTGTAGTGCTGATCAATTTGTGTTTTATTTAAAAGGCCCACCTGACTATTCAAACAGTAGCCTTTGCCAGTCACTTTAAAAATATCCAAGCCCATTTCTTGTAACGTTTTAATATGTTTACTCACCGCAGCTCGGCTAATTCCTAGCTTTTCACCCAAGCCTTGGCCAGATACAAAGCCCCCTTGGTTAAGTGCATTTAAAATAGCGAGTTTGTTTCCATCAGGTGCTTTCATTGCTCAGGCTCCGCGTTAATATGGCATTCGCTGCGCGCATCTATTAAACGTACCTCGTGTTCTAGCATAATGTTGTAACGTGTATAAACCACTTGCTGAATGTGTTTAATCATATTTATTAGGTCACCACCTTCACTATTTCCGTGATTAACAAGTACTAATGCTTGTTGTTGATGCACTTCTATACCGGCCTCGCGGTGCCCTTTTAAACCACTTTGATCGATTAGCCAACCTGCCGCGACCTTGTGATGACTTTGCCCATATTCGTAATGAGGTAAATCTGCAAATTGCTTTAATAGTTCAGCTAACTGCTGGTTGGTTATTATTGGGTTTTTAAAAAAGCTACCCGCATTGGCAAGTGTATATGGGTTAGGTAATTTGCTATTGCGCGTTTTTATAACCTGATCGAATACTGCTTGCGGGGTAATGCTTGAGAGCTGTTGCAGGGGGCCATAACTTAATACTGGTTGCCATTTTTTTGGGAGCGCTAAATGCACTTGCGTGATCACCGCTTTATTTTTGAGAGCATTTTTAAATATTGAGTCTCTGTAAGCAAATTCACATTGCTCGTTATTTAGTGAATGCATAGTTTTAGTGGTTATATCAAAGTACTCTACCAACTCAACAAATTTAGCTATCTCAACGCCATAAGCACCAATATTTTGTACCGGTGATGCGCCAACAGTGCCCGGTATAAGTGCTAGATTTTCAAGCCCGGGTATATTTTTCTCTAATAAATAACTGACTAGTTGATGCCAGTTTTCGCCTGCAGCAATACTTATTAGTGTGTCGCTCTCACGCTCGGTGATTTTAATACCTTTTAAGGCTATTTTTATAACCGTACCCATGTAGTCATTTAAAAACACGGTATTACTGCCCTCGCCTAGCAAACAAAACGGTGCACTAAAACTTTGCGTTTTAAGTTGCTCAAGCTGAGTAATTTCAACAAAATTTTGGCATTGGCTGTTTAATGCGAATGTATGTAAGGAGTGTAATGAATGCGCCACAAAGCTCTCTAAAAAATACCGGTAACTAATCGCAATAGTTTACCTCATCGTCGCAAATGTGGCACTAGATTGTAAAAATCACTCAACCCACCGTGTCAATCGTGATATAAAACCAGCACTTTTTTATTTGTGTTCAGAGTAATGATGAAAATTAAACCTCTTTTTTTAAGCCTCGCTATGGCGGGTATGTGTTCGCAAGCAATGGCTAATGCGATTGACCAAAACTCGTATGCTAACCTTGATGATGTTGTTACTACTCACTTAAACCTTGATTTAGATGTCGACTTTGCCGACAAGCAGTTAGAAGGTTTTGTTGAGCATACTCTTCAGTGGAACAACAGCAAAAGTAGAACTCTCGTACTTGATACCCGCGACTTAGACATTGATAAAGTAATGTACAAAGACCAAAGTGGTAACTGGAAAAAGGCGACTTTTGATTTAGCTAAGCGAGATGACGTTAAAGGTTCAAAGCTTACTATTGTGTTTAAAAACCAAGCTGAAGTAGTTCGTATTTACTACAACAGTCGTCCAGAAGCATCTGGCCTGCAATGGTTAACACCAGAGCAAACGGCAAGTAAAACGCATCCATTTATGTACAGCCAATCGCAAGCAATTCATGCACGTAGTTGGATCCCAGTGCAAGATACACCCGCAATGCGTGTAACTTACTCTGCACGAATTCATACACCAAAAGATATACGTGCTGTAATGAGTGCCGACAACAAAGATGCGCTTTATAAAGATGGCGACTACATTTTTGATATGCCACAAGCAATTTCACCTTACCTAATTGCTATTGGCGCAGGTAACTTAGAATTTAAAGCAATGTCGCATCAAACAGGCATATTTGCTGAACCGACAATTTTAGATGCCTCAGTTGCTGAATTTGACGACACCCAAGCCATGATCGACAAAACAAACGCGATGTACGGCGAATATGCATGGGGTCGCTACGACTTATTAATGCTACCACCAAGTTTTCCGTTTGGTGGCATGGAAAACCCACGCTTATCATTTATTACTCCAACGGTTGTTGCCGGTGATAAAAGCTTAGTTAACCTTATTGCCCATGAGCTTGCTCATTCTTGGTCAGGTAACTTAGTAACTAACGCAACGTGGGAAGATTTATGGTTAAACGAAGGTTTTACCTCGTACGTTGAAAACCGCATTATGGAAGAAGTATTTGGTCGTGACCGTGCGGTTATGGAACAAGCACTTGATTCAGCGTCTTTACGCGCACAAATTAAAACAATTGATGCACCAGATACACGCCTTAATTTAAAACTTAATGGCCGCGACCCAGACGATGCGTTTAGCTCAGTGCCTTACACTAAAGGTCAGTTATTTTTAATCTATCTAGAAAACAAATATGGCCGCGATAAGTTTGACCCGTTTGTAAAAGCGTACTTTAAAGAGTTTTCGTTTAAATCACTTACTACCGCGCAATTTGTTACTTACTTAAAAGCTAACTTAATTGAGAAGTACCCTGGTGTTGTAAGTATGGATAAAGTAAATGAATGGATTTTTGAGCCTGGCTTACCAAGTGATGCGCCAAACCCTACTTCTGATGCATTTGATAAAGTAGATACTGCAACAGCGGCATGGTTGAAAGGCGACACAACAGCAGCTCAACTACCAACGGCTGATTGGTCTGTGCATGAGTGGCTACACTTTTTAAATAACTTACCACGCGATTTAAGCATAGAGAAAATGAGCGAGCTTGATAGTGAATTTAACCTAACGCAATCAACTAACGCTGAACGTGCGTTTGCTTGGTTTATGCTAGCAGTAGGTAATGGTTATCAACCAATTTATCCTGCGCTTAATAAGCACTTATCAGGTATTGGCCGTCGTAAGTTAATTGTGCCGTTATATAAATCACTTATCACTAACGGTAAAAAAGACTGGGCACAAAGCGTGTACTTAAAAGCACGCCCTGGGTATCACCCTCTTGCGCAAGGTACTATTGACGCATTATTTGAATAAATAGCGTTAACTAGAAACTAAAAAGGGCCAAATTTGGCCCTTTTTGTTTTTCTGTTATTTTACTTTGTTACTTTTTCTAAAAAAGCTTTACGCTCTGTAGTTGTGGCTTGTTGCCACCAAAAATCAAGCATTTGCGGCGCACTTGGCATTCCTTTACCTGTAATTGGTGCTATCGGCTTTATTGGCTGACTAGGACGTGAAGGTCCTGCAGGCATTGTATTTTGCATTACCGGTTTATTGCTTGCTAGCTGCGTGTTAGAAATAACACTTAAAGGCTTAGCAACAGCGCTACTTTTTGCTTTTAAACTAACTTGTGGTGCCTCTGCAAATACTTTTGCAGATACTGAATTTTCAGCACGATTAAACACTAAGGTATAATCTTTACCTGCTTCAACAGTTACACTTACCCAAAATGGTTCCGACTCCACAACTTCATGCGTGTCATAATCATCTTCATATAAATCGGTGTACTTTAGCCTAAGCTGATAAGTTCCGGGGGCAAGCTCTACATCATCAATACGACTAAACAAAGAGCTTTCTAGCATTTTATCGCCCACTTGCAGTGGTACAAATTCTTCTGGAAAGTGAATATTCTCAGCATTAGCCGAAAAACTAAGTAGTAATGCAACTGCACTACTTATTAAAATTGGTTTAAGCATATTAACTCCTTTATTTGATTTCAGTTTGACACTGCTTTGAAAGTTTGTCATTAGTGAGCTTAAAATTCACAACACTTAATTAGGAACACACTATGAGCCAAGAAACTATTTTTACCAAAATCATTAATCGTGAAATTCCAGCAGATATTATTTACGAAGATGAAAACACTCTCGCATTTAAAGATATAAACCCACAAGCGCCATTTCATGTGTTAATTATCCCAAAAAAAGCAATTGCTACTATAAATGATATAAATCCTGAAAACTCACATTTAGTAGGCAACTTATACGTAGTTGCAGCTAAATTAGCTAAGCAACATAATTTTGCTGAGGACGGATACCGCGTTGTTATGAACTGTAACGAACATGGTGGGCAAACTGTTTATCACATACATTTACACATGCTTGGCGGTAAAGAAATGGGCTGGCCACCTTATCAAAATGTAAAAAAAGTAAAATAATTAAAAGTTTTTATTAAATTGTTCCACTCAATTAATTAGTTACAAATGTTATGATTTTTCATAGCTATAAAGAATAAATAGTTACTTATTTGCAACATTTTGTGTTTAAATAATCGTAATATCGTATTTGTTATTGAGTACATCAGCGATTTTCTAATACAAAAGGTGTGGAAGTCGTGGTAAACTTAGTCAGTCAGCTTTATAAAAGAGTATAAAAAACATGAGCAGTTCAGCCTTTTTGTTATTAGATCAAGAGCCAATTAACACTATTGGTATTAACGTTTTAGAACCTTTGTTAAAAACGCAAGGCCTTGACGTAACCACAGGTACTAATATTTTAGACATACCTGAAGGGACTCGACTTTTGTTTATTGAAACATCAAGCAAGGATGCATGGGGAAAACTAAAAGAACAACTAGTAAACCTACGTATTAAATGCGATATCATATTATTTAATTTAGACGAAAACCCTGAACTTGCTAATCGTGCATTGTTAAGCGGTATTCGTGGCGTATTTTACACAACAGATAACGCCGATGTATTAATGAAAGGTATTCGCTTACTACTTGAAGATCAACTTTGGTACCGTCGCGATATTATGTGTAATGCATTAAATCGTATGCTGCAATTTAATAAAGATGCGCTGCATAAACTAACCGAAGGTGATATTGAGCCTGTTAAACTTACTAAGCGAGAAAAAGCAATAATCTCACTAATGAGTAAAGGTTCGAAAAATAAAGAGATCGCAGAAGATTTAAGTATTAGTCCACATACTGTTAAAACACATTTATACAGCGCATTTAGAAAAACTAAATGTCGTAACCGTATTGAACTTCTATCGTGGGCACAACAAAATATCCCTGATGAAATTCGTTAATCAAATATTTAGTTTAAATTTAAAAGCAGACACTTAGGTGTCTGTTTTTGTATGTGCTATATACTTATCTAATAACAATTAGCTTAATTAAGTAATCTGTTTTGAGGATTGGTATAAGTGTATACTTTTGATAACTTTAGTTTAATAGCTACTTTGCTGGAATATTAATGCTCGACTCCTTCACTCTTTACTTTGCCAGCATCGCCATCATGGTCGTAATGACCTTACTTAACTTTTTGACATGGCGAACAAACAAACAAATATCGGGCACGCTGCTATACATTTTTTATCCCATATTGCTATTAGGCTCTGTTATTGGCTTTACTCTTGTTGGTGATACACATAATTTAGTAATTATTAGCGCTGCCAGTAGCATGATGTTTGCCGCATCAATAGTGCACTGCCTTTCACTTAGTCAGTTTTTAAATTATCGCGGTATTGGTTTTAAATTACTCTGCTCAGTGACCGCTTTTTGCACTGTAATGCTTGGCTATTACACCTTTTTTGACCCATCTTTACACGAAAGAGTGATTGCATCCGATATACAACACATAGCAGAAGCCGGTTTTTTACTGTTTATATTTATCAAGTGTGCACGCAAACCCTATCCTAATGGCAGTATTGTATACATAACCATTTTAACGCTTGTTGCTTTAAGCTTTATTGGCCGCTCGTTATTTATGGATAACATTGAACAAAAAAATCTTTTAGTAAACGGCTGGTTTAGCTCTTTGCTATTTTTAAATGGCGTAATTGCTCCCATGTTTTATGCTGCAGGTATGGCGTTATTATGTAATGAGCGCAGAGAGCAGCACCTCAATAAATTAGCCGATAAAGCACAAAAAGATTTAGAAATACGCGGGCTCTTTTTATCAACTATAAGCCACGAAATTCGCACCCCGCTAAACGGTATTTTAGGCAGCGCCCAACTTGTTATGAACCAAACAAGTGATACCCGCAATAAAGCCTATTGCGAAGCGATTATAAATTCTGCCGAATCACTTAACTTATTGGTAGATAAGGTCCTTGATTACGCGAGCCTAGATCAAAGTGACGAAGCGCTTTACGAAGAAGATGTAGAGTTTAAAACATGGCTTAATAATTTATGCTTATTACTAAGCCCTCTCGCCGAGCAAAAGCAACTCAAGTTTGAACTAATATGTAATATTCCTGAGCAAGCCTGTTATTACTGCGACCAGCAAAAACTTAGGCAAATAATTATTAATTTAGTAGGTAATGCCATTAAGTTTACAGACCACGGAACCGTTAAAATTCAGGTTGATTTAGTATTAGAAAAACAACTTGAGCACACTATAAAAATTAGTGTCAAAGATTCAGGGCCAGGTATAGAAAATGATGAGATAGCCTACTTAACAGAACCTTATGTACAAAGTAGCGCAGGAAAAGAAAAAGGCGGAACTGGCCTTGGCTTAGCTATTACCAGTCGCCTGCTTGAAAAGCTCAGTAGCCGACTCGAAATAGCCAGCCAGCTTGGTACTGGTAGTGTATTTAGCTTTACCGTTACTTTTACTTTAGGTGAATTAAGCCTTGTAGAGCAGCGCCATCAAACTAAAGATTACTTAACAGGTCTTGATGTACTACTGGTTGAAGATTTAGATTTAAATCAAAAAATTGCTATAGAATTTATGGCCGACGATGAGCACAAAATTAAGCTCGCAAAAGATGGGAAAAGCGCCATAGAGCTCATGCAAGCTCACCACTTCGATGTTGTTTTGCTTGATATGAACCTACCTGATTTAACAGGCCAAGAAGTACTTAAACGTCTAAAACGCATTGATCATAAAAATCAACGAACTCCAGTACTCGCATTTACTGCAAGCCTTAGCCCTGACGAAGTAAAAGAATATTTAGAATTAGGAATAAAAGACATTGTAGGCAAGCCTATTAAGCACGAAAAGCTTCGCCAAGCACTTAGCGACTCTCAATCTAATCAAACTGCGAGTATTGCAGTAGAACTTATTGATACCTTGTATGACAAAACAGCGGCCGAAACACTCACCAGCTCATTTAGTGAAGATGAAGTATCGTCGATTTATAATGAGTTTGTGCTCTCGGCGCGTAACAAGCTAATTCGCTGTCAAAAGCTTATTGACCAACAACCAGAGCAATGCATTAAGCTTTTACATCGCCAAGCAAGTACCGCTCTGCAACTTGGTTTTAATCGCTATGGTATTGAGCTTAAAAAAATAGAACGTCGTTTACTCGATAAAAAGCCACACAACGATATGCTTGATGAAGCGTTAGATCTGTGGCAACGCAGCTTAGAGCAATATTTAAAGTTTGTGCGCGGGCAGTTAGAGTGAAATTAAAAAAGCGTTAAGGTTTTTTAAATTTTACTTTAAGTTAATCAAATCTCGCTACCTCTTCAAAGTTAAGACCTGTGAAACCATGTGCTCGCAAGGCACAAAAGAGGTTTAAAGTAATATCTTTATCATTTACACGAGAGTCAAAAACGTAAGTGCCTTCAAATCGGTCTTCTGGCATTTTAAATATGCAGCTATGCTTTGGTAGTTTTTCTTTTTTGAACACCGCTTTTTGTAATCCGATATTTAAACTTGGCAGCATAAAAGTACTCATCTCAACATTTAATATACCCTCTATTTTTCGAGTGACATTATAAAAGTACCAGTTGTCATCACCTACATAGAAAGGAAGTAACTCTCCCGAATCTTCGAAAAGTTCAGCTAACTCATTTGCAACATGATCCCTTATAGCAAGGCCTTGTAAATTAATTGCAGTGAAATCACCTAGGGGTGTCTCTTTTTCATTATTATAATGGGCACTAAAATTTATCAGTGTAGACTCTTTTGATGAACCATCAGGCTTCCATAGGTCAGGTTCACATAAAGCTTCGCTATCAGGAAATATGACTCTGAAATGATTAACATCCGTCGTTATTTTATAAATTATTTTACTCATTAATATTGAAACGTCCTTTTTGGCATGGATCTGATTTTTTAACCCCTTCCATATTTATCATCAAATCGCTCTATATCGCTTTCATCAAGTACAGCACCGGTTTGCACTTCAATGACTATTAGCGGCTCTTTTTGATTATTAGCCAAGCTATGAATTTGTTTTGCGGCGATATAACACGATTGGTCATGCGTTAGCGTATACGCTTGCTCATTAATACACACATCTGCAATACCCGAAACCACAACCCAATGTTCAGCGCGATGCTGATGGCGCTGCGTCGAAAGCTTAGCACCGCTGATAACAGTAATTTTTTTAACTTTAAAGCCAATGCCTTCAACCAAAGTACGGTAATTCCCCCATGGGCGAAAAACCACTTGATGATGGTTAAGTTTATCAGCCTGTGTTGTAGCAATTTGCTTAAGCAACAAAGGCAAAGAATCTAGCTCATTTTGGTTTGCAATTAGTGTGGCATCGTGGGTATGAATAATTGCTAAATTGCTTACTCCAAGCGTGGCAATAGTGTGTTCAGCCTCGTTAATAACTAAGTTATTAGTACTTTTTTGAGCCATATAATTAGCGTTTAAACTATTACCGTTTTTATCTTTTTTTGTAAGCGCATCAAGGGATGAAAAACTACCTACATCACTCCATTTTAAATCAACAGGCATAACAACTACGTTATTACTGCGCTCTAAAATGGCGTAATCAATTGAATCGCTTGGGCAGTGTTCAAGCGCACTGTTGCTTGGGCGGGTAAACCCTAAATCTTTAGTAAATTGTGCTGCTGCAGCGACACTCGTTGCTATTTTTGGCGCAAACCGCTCGAGCTCTTTTAAATAGGCTGCGGGGGTAAATAAAAACATGCCGCTATTCCAGCTATAACCACCTTGAGCTAAATAACGGTTCGCTGTATCTAAGTCAGGCTTTTCTTTAAATTGTGCAACATCGTAACAACCAGTTCCAGCAATAGCCGAGCCTTGTTTTATATAGCCATAACCAGTATGCGGTTCTGTAGGAGTAATAGAAAATGTAACTAGCTTTCCTTGCTCAGCAAGTTTTACAGCTTCTGGGAGCTTAGCTGTTAATACATCAAAGTTTTTAATATGATGATCGGCAGGCATCACTAATAGTGGACCGGTAATCCCATTTTGCAGTGCATAGTGGGCGGCTAATGCGATGGCAGGCGCGGTATTTTTACCTTTGGGTTCGAGTAATAATGCACTAGGAGTTGAGCTTGCAGCTTGCTCGGCGGCAATAAATCGGTGCTGCTCATTACACACTAAAATAGCATTATCAAACAACTCATTAGAAACACGCGCCAACGTACTTTGTAGCAATGACGTGTTTTCATTTAGTAGTGGTAAAAATTGTTTAGGCATTGCTTGGCGAGAAAGCGGCCACAAGCGAGAGCCTATGCCACCAGCTAAAATTACAGGAGTGATTAAAGTGTTCATAATGTATATTAGCCGCCAACAAAAATATCAGCGACTATTTTAACACTTTATTAGCTCTGCGCTAAATTAACGTGTCTATATTAATGTAAAAGGGTCTGCATCTAAATAGGTAGGAAACGTTGCTTTAAACTCATCCAGTGGTGCTTTTTCAAGTGTTATAGTAACTAGCTGCTCAGTGTTATCTTGCGCTTTAGTTAAGGCATCGCCTTTAAAGTCGTATACCGCTGTACCGCCATTGTGCGAGGCACCATTACCGTCTTCCCCCACGCGATTAACGCCTACTACGTAGCATAGGTTTTCCATTGCACGCGCCATAAGTAACGTATCCCAAATATGGCGGCGTACAGCAGGCCAATTTGCTACGTTTATCATTACATCGTAGTCGTTATTATTGCGTTGAAATACCGGAAAACGCAGGTCATAACATACTTGCGGTAATAGTTTAAAACCATTGATTTCAAAAACTTTGCGCGCTTGCCCTGCTACAACGTAGTCGCCCTCACTGCCTAAGCGAAATAAATGGCGCTTATCGTAATAACTCACCTCTCCATCGGGTTTTACCCAATAAAACCGATTTGCTTTTTTATCGCCTTGTGCAACAAGTACCGAACCCGCAATAACCGCATTATGTTTATGAGCCTGCGCTTTTAACCAAGTCAGTACTTTACCATTTTCGGGCTCTGCACAATCTAAATTAATAGCAAAGCCAGTCGAGAATGTTTCTGGCAGTAAAATAAGATCGGGCTGATGCGTAATTGCGTCAAGCTGTTTATTAAACATGGCTAAATTAGCGTCTTTATCAAGCCAATAAAGCGAGCTTTGCAATGCTGTAATGGTTAAAGTTGACATAATATTTGCGCAGCCTCTATGAGAGTGTTGTCGTTTTTAGCAAAGCATAAGCGAATTACTTTATCGGTTGGTGGTTTTTGATAAAACACACTTAACGGAATAGCCGCCACACCTGCTTGCTCAACTAACCAATGGCAAAATTCAACATCGTTTAAATCCGATACATCACTGTAATCTAATAATAAAAAGTAAGTGCCTTGGCTAGGTAAAATTTTAAAACGACTATTACTTAAATGGCTCGCTAATAAGTCGCGTTTTTGCTGATAAAACCCACTTAGCTCATCTATATGCTCGCCTTGCTGCTCGAGCATATCGGCAAGCGCATGCTGTGCGGGGGTAAAACTTGAAAACGTAACGTACTGATGAATTTTTCTAAATTCGACAGCTAAATCGGCAGGTGCAATACAGTAACCCATTTTCCAGCCCGTACTGTGAAACGTTTTACCAAAACTCGATATAACAAAGCTTTTGGCAAATAATTCATCATCGCGTAATACGCTTAAATGTGGTTGTTCATCAAACGTAATGTGCTCATATACCTCGTCGCTTATTACATACAAATTGTGAGTACCAACTAACTCTTTAAGCTCTTTTATATCTTGTGGCTGTAATATTTTACCGCTTGGGTTATGAGGCGTATTTATAATAATTGCACGGGTATTTTTAGTAATTACTTGGCTCACTACTTGCCAATCAATAGTGTAATTTGGCGCACTTAAAGCAATGTGTACCGACTTTCCACCAGCGAGTTCAATTGCGGGTTGGTAGGAGTCATATGCAGGGTCAAATACAATCACTTCATCACTGGGGCGCACGATTGTTTGAATAGCCACAAACAATGCCTCTGTTGCACCTGAGGTAACAGTAACTTGATCAGCTGCGTTTATAGCAGCTGCATATTTACGCTTTGCTAAATCAGCAATTTGTTGCTGTAATCGTGGTACACCACTTGAAGGTGAATATTGATTAACGCCCTGCTGCACATAATAATTTAACTGCGTTTTTAAAAGATCAGGAGCATCAAACTCAGGAAAGCCTTGAGAGAGATTAATTGCCGAAAACTCATTAGCCAACCCACTCATTTGGCTAAATATACTAACGCCTAAATTTGGTAATTTACTTTCAAACACGTGATGCCCTTAATGATGGTTTTGCGCTTAAAGCGATGCTATCATTGCTTAAAACAGAAGTATAGCCGTCTAAAAACAATTAACTTTACGCTCATTAGTGAGGAATGTATGCAAAACAATACCGCTATTTCACAACTTATTGAAGCCGGAAAATGGGTTAGCCAAAAAGGCTGGGTACCCGCAACAGGTGGAAATTTTTCAGCTCGTACTAGCACTGGCTTTGTTGTTACGGCAAGTGGGCACGATAAAGGCTCACTTACGCAAGAGCATTTTTTGCAATTAGACCACCAAGGCGAGCGCCTAGCAGGAGCTGTAAAGCCATCGGCAGAAACACAATTACACCTAAGTTTGTATCAGCTTATACCTGATGCACAGTGTGTTTTGCATACTCACTCTGTAGCCGCCACCGTACTGTCGCAAATTACCCAAAGGCATCAACTTGATTTAACAGGCTATGAAATGCAAAAAGCACTGAGCGGCTTTACTTCGCATTTAGAAACGCTGAGCATTCCTATTTTCGATAACGATCAAGATATTGACCGATTAAGCCTGCTGGTCAGTGACCATCATTTACATACGCCGATAGAGCACGGCGTACTGATACGTGGTCATGGCTTATATGCAGTAGGGCGTAATATTGATGAAGTTCGTCGCCACCTAGAAGCCTTAGAGTTTTTATTTAGTTGCGAACTAGAGCGCCTGAAAATAATCGGTATTCAAGCGGGAGTAACTAAATGATTAAAGCTATTTTAACCGACATCGAAGGCACAATAACCCGCATCTCGTTTGTTAAAGAGGTGTTGTTTCCTTACGCGGCAAAGCAGTTACCTACCTTTGTACGTGCCAATGCTGATAAGCCAGATGTAGCCGAGCAAATTAATGCCATAAAAGCCCTTGTCGAAAAGCCAAACGCCGATATAGAAGAAGTCATTAGCACTTTACTTACCTGGATTGATGAAGATAAAAAAATCACTCCACTTAAGCAGTTACAAGGCTTAATTTGGCAAACAGGGTATGAACACGGTGATTTTAAAGGTCATTTATACCCAGATGCATTTGATTTTTTACAAGCTCAACACAACAACGATATTACTTTGTATGTGTACTCGTCAGGGTCGGTAAAAGCGCAGCAGCTACTTTTTAAATACAGTGATTATGGCGACATTAGCAGCTTGTTTACTGACTTTTTTGACACCAAAGTTGGCGCAAAACAAGAACAAACAGCCTATAACACTATTGTTAAGCTATTACCGTTTAAAGCAGCAGAAATACTCTTTTTAAGTGATGTAGCCGGTGAACTTGATGCCGCGCAAGCTGCAGGCTTAAAAACACTACATTTAATTCGTGATGGGCAAGCAAGCACTAAAGCACACCCTTATATTAATGACTTTAGCCAATTTAAATTGGGGCAATTAGTATGAGCCAATTAACAGTGTATGCCGACAACGATGCAACCAAAGCACTTGTAAACACATCAAATGCTGATGATATTGCAAAGCAACTAGCTAAAGTAAACGTACGTTTTGAACAGTGGCAAACAAATGCAGATATTAATGAGCACACCACCCATGAGCAAATTATTAGTGCGTACAAAAGCGATATAGATCGGTTAAAAATCGAAAATGGCTATCAAACAGTAGACGTTATATCTCTAGCTAAAGGTAATCTTGGCGCATCAGAGCTGCGCAAAAAGTTTTTATTTGAACATACTCATAATGAAGACGAAGTGCGTTTTTTTGTAAAAGGCCAAGGGCTATTTTGCCTGCATTTAGGCAATAAGGTTTATCAGGTACTTTGCCAACAAGGCGATTTAATTTCAGTACCTAAACTTACCCCGCATTGGTTTGATATGGGAAGCGACCCTGAGTTTACTGCCATTCGCTTATTTAACAATACAGAGGGCTGGGTAGCAAAAAGTACTGACTCGTCTATTGCAGAGCAATTTCCCTTACTCGATTAATAAAGCTCAGTGCACGCATGCCTAAACTATATTTTCTATAAGCGTATTTATGCAATTTGCAGGATGACTTCAATCACTTAACTCTGTAATATTATTTTAGCAATGCAGCTGATAAAGAGTAACTTTCCAATGGTGAACGAACAATATCAAAAGTCTAAACAACAACTAGCCTACTCACGTAAGCAAGTTGAAAAGGCTGGTCGTATTTTTCGTAAAAATGAAGGTGATTTTGACTTTGCAATAGAGGTTGTACAAAACTATCGTGCAGCACATTTATATCCGCTGACTATTATTAAAAACCTCGTATGGAAACATGTAAAAAAGCTTCATTTGCTAGAATCGGCGACTATAGTTAGACGCTTAAAGCGCTTGCCAACTATTATAGATAAGTTACAAAGAGCCTCGTTGGATGGTAAAAGTGAAAACGCAATAAATCTGAAGCGAATGCACGATATAGGTGGCTGCCGAGTAATCTTAGATAATCTAGAGCATCTATATCAACTCAACGCCAGTTTAGACTCGAGTAGAGCAGTTCATAGCGTTAAGTCATATGATTATATTGAAAACCCAAAAGCGACAGGCTATAGAGGTATTCATCGTGTTTATAAAAGTTATAACAATTTAGAATCTCACGATTATAAAGGCTTTCAAATTGAAGTTCAGTTGCGCACTAGGCTTCAGCACCTTTGGGCTACTACTGTTGAAATTGTAGATATTATTGAAAAAGAAACACTAAAAACCAATCCCCAAGCAGCCGACACAGATTGGAAGCGATTATTTTTTATCATGGGTGAGTTTCTTGCAGTCAAAGATGGTTCAAATCAATTAAGTTCACAACAATCGCAGGCCTTTGTTGATGAGCTTTCGGCACTAAATAAAAAGCTAGCCGCATTTCATAAGCTTGATGCATTTAATCGCGCATTCCAAGTTGACGAAATTAAAAATAAATCGAAAGATACAGGCTTTGCTTTACTCGTTCACAACACTGAAACACAAATGGGTCGAGTCTTTTTATATGCAGAGAATAAAAAGCAAGAAGCTCTAACACATTACGCCGAACAAGAAAAACAAACTCACAATAACGTGCTTCTGGTAGCGGGGAGCGACTTGAAATCAATAGAAAAAGCCTACCCCAACTACCTAAATAGTACCTCTGAGTTTCTTTCAGAATTCAGTCGCATATTATTGAGTTAGCTCTTTAAGTTTACCCATTAATACTTGTTGCTGGTTATACACACCCGTGTCTAACACCCATCCTGTGACCAGCTTTGCCGGCGTTATATCAAATGCAGGGTTATATACATTAGCATTGGTGGGCGCCCATAAAGCTTCGCCAAAGCTACCGCTAACTCCGCGCACTTCTTGAGGATTACGTTGCTCTATTTCTATATCATCACCACACGCGGTGTTGGTATCAAGCGTGGTAATAGGCGCGACCACATAAAATGGAATGTTATGAAAATGCGCTAGTACGGCTAAATTATAGGTGCCCACTTTATTAGCAAAATCACCATTGGCGGCAATACGATCAGCCCCCACTACTATTTTATCTACCTTACCTGCAGCCATTAAACTTGCTGCCATATTATCGCAAATTAATGTGTAAGGTATTTTCCAGCGCTCAAGCTCAAAGGCAGTTAAGCGACCGCCTTGTAATAATGGTCGTGTTTCATCAACCCACACATGTACGTTGCCATGTTTTTGCTGCGCTTTATAGATAACACCTAGTGCAGTACCAATACCAGCGGTTGCAAGCGCCCCTGTATTGCAATGAGTTAATACATTGTCGCCACTATTTATAAGCTCGGCGCCACGGGTTGCCATTCGTTCACACAGCTCAATATCTTCAATAAACAACCGCTCAGCTGTACTAACAATACCGGCAACATAATCGCTTTGCGTTAAAGCTTTTCGCAATGCCGCCATACAATGCATTAAATTAACTGCCGTTGGACGAGTGGCCTCTAGTTCATTGATTGCTTTTTCAAGCTCACTTTTTACTACCCCTTGTTCAGCTAAATACGCCACTAACAAGCTCGCGCCTAAACCAATAAGTGGAGCTCCACGCACTTTTAAGTTAATGATCAGCTCTTTCATGGTTTCTACATCATGGCATTGATGCCATACCTGCTGGTGAGGAAGTAAATATTGGTCGAGCACACTAAGCGACCCGTTTTCATATTTTAAACTGCTTGCGATTAAATTTTGCATAATGCTTAAGGTATTAAAAATACGTAACGTTATTTTACACCACTTTGAATAACTCTCAAGTTAGACTTATAGACATCTAAACATTTAAAGGTATAGAATGCTTAAAAGCTGATTTTTGAGATTTAAACCATGACTAACTATGTTGCTTTTAACGCACAGCGCGCTATCGATTACGTATCGACATTAATTGAATCTAAACAATGTAATTTTTTTGCTCAAGGACAAACCTTATCGGCATATGAGTTTGGCGATGGCAATCTTAATTTGGTATTTAGAATTACTGATGAGCAAAACAATAGCGTTATTTTGAAGCAAGCTCTGCCTTACGCGCGTTGTGTGGGCGAGTCGTGGCCATTAACACTTGATAGAGCTCGTATAGAAGCGCAAGTTTTGCTTAATCATGGCGCTATTTGCCCAACTTATACTGCTAGGGTTTTACATTATAGTGAAATGCAAGCGCTGACTATTTTAGAGGATTTAGGTAATTTACAAATACTGCGCACTGCACAAAATAATGCGGAGCAATTTCCTAAATTGGCGCAGCATGTAGCGACCTACTTAAGCCATACTGGCTTTTATAATTCAGATTTTTATTTAACCGCACAAACTAAAAAAGCACTCGTTAGTCAATTTACTAATCCTGAGCTCTGCCAAATCACTGAAGACTTATTTTTTAGCGATCCGTACATTGAGCACGAACGCAATAACTACCCAAAGCAACTACAAAACGAAGTTGATGCAATACACAAAAACAGCGTATTAAAGTTAGAAATAGCAAAACTAAAAGCTAATTTTTTATCTAACCCGCAAACATTACTTCATGGTGACATGCACAGCGGTAGCATTTTTGTTGATTGTAATAATACAAAGATGATTGACCCAGAGTTTGGTTTTTTTGGACCTGCTGGGTTCGATATTGGCTCTTTTATTGGCAATTTACTTTTAAATTACTGCGCACAATACGGGCATATTGGAGATTTTGTGGCTCGTCGTAATTACCAAACCCACTTATTAAGCACCCTTGTTGAATGCTATACCTTATTTGAACAGCATTGGCTTACGCTTATAAATGAGCACACTACTGAAGGTGCGCTAAAGGTTACAGGCTACGGTGAATACTTTATAAAGGGCGTATTACAAGACGCCATTGGCTACTGTGGTGCTGAGTTAATTAGGCGCACCATAGGGCTCGCACATGTAACCGATATAGATAGCATAAATGATGAGAAAGCGCGTCTTATAGTGCAAAAACAAACATTAGCACTAGGCGAGCAACTTATTTTGAATGCCCAAACATGCGACAACAAAGAAGCATTTTTTAGTTTATTAATAAGCCAATTAAACTAAAAAACATTAAAAAGGCGCTATTAGCTGTCTCTTGATCACAAGTCTGACTCAAGAGATTTTGCTAAATCGTAG